>DATABT010001121.1:0-10476 GCA_036259455.1 Longimicrobium sp.
GCCGTCGCGGAGACGGCGGAGGCGGTGCAGGCCGCCGCCGCGCCCGCCGCGGGGCAGCCGAAGGCGGACGAAGAAGACGTGGTGCCGGTGGAGACGCTGCTCTACGCGCCGGACGAGGCGCTGCGCGAGGCGCTGGCGCTGCGCGGGAGCATCGAGCAGCTGGCGGGCGGGCGCGGCACGCCGCTGGGTGACGCGGTGGACGAGCTGTTCGGCCTCGTGGAGATCGCGGCCTCGCGCGCCTGATCGCCGCCCGCCGCGCCACCTTTGGAGTGTCGTTCCGAGCCAGGCGCCGCGCGGACCCTGACGATGCGACGACCTCCGGTGCCGCCCCCGGAATCCAGTCGCCCGTCCTTGCGATCGGCTTCGACGCGCTGAACCCGGCCCCCTCCACGTGCCCCCGGGAGTCGCGCCCGCAGATTTCCGGGAGCTTCGACGGGCTACCAGCCAGGGCGAGCAGATTTCCCGGTCGGCGCACAGGCATCCAGCACACGGCGGGATCACGCGGGCGCCTCTCTCGAAATGACGGTTTCGGGTGGGGCCGCGACAGAGTAATTCGATCGGACAGGTAGATGAAGTCATCCCTGAAGGCGGTCGTCGGGATCGCGGCGACCGTCTTTTTTCTTTGGATCGCGCTGCGCGACGTGGTCTGGGCGGACGTCGTGGAGCACGTGCGCACGGCCAACTGGTGGCTGCTGGGCGCGGCCACGCTCGTCTCCACGCTGGGAATGCACATCCGCGCCCTGCGCTGGAAGCCGCTGCTGCACCCCGTGGCGCCGGACATCGCCTTCCGCCCGCGCATTGCCGCGACGTCCATCGGGTTCGCGGCGAACAACGTGTTCCCCGCGCGGCTGGGCGAGTTCGCGCGGGCGTGGGTGCTGGCGCGGCAGGCGCGCATCCCCGTCACCGGCGCGTTCGCGTCTCTGGTGGTGGAGCGCGCGCTGGACGGCATCGTCCTCGTCGTCTTTCTGCTGGGGAGCATGGCACTGCCGGGGTTCCCCGACCTGGCGCCGGGGAGCGAGGTGCAGAAGGGTGTGGACTGGATGGTGCGCATCGTCGCGGTGCTGCTGGCGGGCGCACTGGTGCTCGTCTTCTTTCCCACGCGAACGGTGGCCCTCGCGGAGCGGATCGCCGGCGCGGTGCTGCCGGCCGCCATCCGCCGCCCGCTCGTGGACGCGCTGCACGCCTTCATCGCGGGGCTGCACGTGCTGCGCAGCCCGCGCCTGCTGGCGATCTCGGTGCTCTGGTGCGTGGCGCAGTGGGCGTTCCTGGCCATGTCGTTCGTGCTGGGGTTCCACGCGTTCGGCATCACGGAGCCGGGGTACCTGGGCGCCGTCTTCCTCCAGTCGCTGATCGCCATGGCGGTCGCCATCCCCGCCGCGCCGGGGTTCTTCGGCGTGTTCGAGGCGGCGAGCGTGCTGGGGCTGGGGCTGTGGGGCGTGTCGAATGCGCGCGCGGTCTCGTTCGCCATGGGCTTTCACATCGCCGGCTGGCTGGCGCTGACGGGGCTGGGCGCGTTCTACGCGGCGCGGCTGGGCATCCGCGTGCGCGACCTCACGCGGTCGGAGGAGACGGTGGAGACGGCGGTGGAGAAGGACTTCGGCCCCGATGCGCACCCTGCCTGACGCCGCGGAGGTCCCGGCCCCCGCCAAGGTGAACCTCTTTCTCCGCATCCTGGCGCGGGAGGAGGGGGGATACCACGGGCTGGAGACGCTGTTCTGCGCGCTCTCGCTGGCAGACACGGTGCGGGTGACGCGCGGCGCGCCCGGCATTCGCCTGCACGTGGAGGGCGGGGTGGATACGGGGCCCGCGTCGCACAACCTGTGCGTGCGCGCGGCGGAGGCGTTCTACCGGGCGATCGGCGTGGCGGCGGCCGTCGACGTCCATCTCGGCAAGAAGATCCCCTCACAGGCGGGGCTGGGCGGCGGCTCGTCGGACGGCGCGGCGACGCTGCGGGCGCTGAACGCGCTGCACGGCGAGCCGCTGGACCGCGCGGAACTGGCGCGGATGGCCATCGCGCTGGGGAGCGACGTGCCGTTTTTCGTCTGCGGATCCACGCTGGCGCTGGCGTGGAGCCGCGGAGAAAGACTGCTCGCGCTGCCGCCGCTGCCGCCGCGTCCCGCCATCGTGGCGCACCCCGGCGTGGCGATGCCGACGGCGGACGCGTTCCGGCGGATCGCGGAGCGGCGGGGCGGGGGATACGCGCCGGATGCGCGGTCGCTGTCCGTCGACCAGCTGCGGGCGTGGGAATCCGTCGCCGCGCTGGCGCAGAACGACTTCGAGGAGGTGGTGGCGGAGGAGATTCCGTTCATCCACCTGGCGAACGCGGCGCTGCGGCAGGGTGGCGCGCGCGTCGCGCTGATGGCGGGGAGCGGGTCCAGCGTCTTCGGGGTGTTCGATACGGACGACGCGCGCGACCAGACGCTGGAGCGCATGCGCGGGCTGCGGATGCGCGCGTGGGCCGCGACGACGCTGGCCGCGGAGCCGCTCGTGCGGGTGGAGTGATACCGTTTCCTCCACTCTACCGTGCAGAACGGCGGAAACAATTCAACGCAGAGTGCGCAGAGTAGAAGAGGGAGTTGCGGAGGAGAACACGTCCTTCTCCGCGAACTCCTTCTGTTCTCTGCCTGATACGCATTGAGGTACCGCCCCCGGACGCACAGCGGAGGCGAGGAAATGGTAGGAGACGTCACGCGGAAGAACACGGAGAGGGCGCGGGGACGACATCAGGGGTCTCCGCGCCCTCCGCGTCTCCGCGTCAGACCGCTCCTGCGTCAGTGCATCTCGCCGACGACCCAGTACTCGTCGCTGGGGCAGCGGGACCGCGCGAGCGCCAGATCGGCGTTGGATAGGCTCGCGGCCGTGATGGGGACGAATCCGCCGCCCATCTCGAAGTGCCCGCCGATGCGGCCCACCTCGCGTCCGTCCGCCGCGATCACGACGAGCTCGCCGCCGCGGGCCTCCAGCCGCGAGCCGTACGGCCAGATGACCACGGCGTTGTCCTGGTCCTGTACCCGCAGGCACCCCTGCGCGTCGCGCGTGACCAGCCCCTGGTAGCGTGCCTCCATGTACGCCACCGGGGGCTCGTTCTGCGCCAGGAAGACGACCCCGTCCGGGTCTTGGTTGCCGTTGAGGGCGGGCTCGGGTTCCAGGTCCGCACCGCAGGCGGCGGCGAGCGGCAGCGACGCGGCGAGCAGGATGGAGCGGTTCATCGAGGGCCTCCGGTGAACGGGAAGACGGGTCGCGCTGGCTTCCACGCACCTCGGAACGCGCGACGCGGCGGGTTGTGACTGGAATCCGGACCGCCTGCGGCACGCGCGTTCGCCCCTCGTCACCTGGCGCGTTGCGCGCGTGCGGCGTGGCGTTGGGGACGGAGGCGGATGCGCCGCGCCGGGTTGACCGGAACGGACACCACGGATAGTTTTTTACGCGCGCGGAGGTCTGGTTCCGGCCGGCCTCCGCGCGCTGTTGCCCCCTGGTGTAAAGGCAGCACAGCGGTCTTTGGAACCGTTAGTGGAGGTTCGAATCCTCCGGGGGCAATCAAGCCGCAAGTCTCTCGCCCCGAGAGTCTTGCGGCTTTTTCTCCGTCTGCCTGCATCCCCAACCCTGTTGCTGGACACCGGCGAGGCGGACCGCCACCGCGACCAAGATGCTGTACTTCGGCCGCTTTTCCGCTGGAAGATGGCCGGCGGGGCGACGCCGCCCGCCGGCTGGGCATGTCGCGCGCGACGCTCTGGACAAAGATGCAGCGATACGGTGCTCTCCTGGACGAACCGCCCGCGGAGCATGCCGATGCCTGCGGCGGCGAGGGACGGAAAACGGCGGCCGGCCTCTTCCCTGAGAGGGTGTTGAATATCTCTTTCCGGCACGATGTCATCCTGAGGGAGCCGCCGCGCAAGCCCTTGTCGATGCACGATATACGGCGGCGACCGAAGGACCTTGCCCGCAAAGCGACAGGCCCGGACAAAGTCCTTCGGTCGCGCCGAAAGTGTTGTGCACCATGCAGTTCCGTGAGGGTGCTCCCTGAATAGAAAGGGATCCGGGCGAGGTCCATCGAGCGGAGCATCGCACCTGCCCGGGCGAGTAGATTTCTCAGTCGGCGCCACAGGTTCCTGCACCGGCAAAGATCACGCAGGCGCCTCCTTCGAAATGACAGCAGCGGCGCGAGCGACTTTCATCCCACAGGGTGCGCCCAACGCCGAATGACTCAGGATGACGTCACCTGCTTCGGTGCATGAACCTTTTAAACACGCTCTGAGCCCCGGCCCATCCTTGTGGTTTGAAGGAAGTGCAGCGGTCCCTGGAACCGTTCGTGGAGGTTTGAATCCTCCCGGGGCAATCGAGCCCCAGGCCGCCACGCGGCCTGGGGTTTCTTACGTTGTTGTGATACTTGAGGTTGTCCGGTCTTGTGGTGCTACGTCGAGCCCTCCCGCATTGGCTGAACGTTGTATTCGCAGTTCAAGGCTGCTCCTTCGAACGGAATTGTTGATTTCGTTCATTGCTCCACCGCATCTTGCTTATGTTCGTGCTCTCAATCCCTCATACCCTGCGGGTTGTCATGCGCACATTTATTCTCCTGACGGGGTTGCTGACGCTGCTGAGTCAATCTCTCCATAGTCAGGCCAACCGCCCGGACGCCGTCCGGTTTGAAAATCTCCGTACCGACCGTTTCCACTGGGAGAACGATTTTGGAATCACGGATCGTCATTATACGAACGGTTTGCGGCGCAGCCGGGTTTGGAGTTCAACGGAGTTCTGGCAGCGAAAAATCGGGACTCCGCTTCTCAACCTGCTGCTGTTGGGTGCGCGGGCTTGCGGCACGAACGAGGAAGGTTGCTACACGCTGCGAACAGGGTGGGCAATTGGACAAAACTTCTACACTCCCCAGATAATCACCGACGAGGAAGCAAACCCCCAGGATCGTCCATACGCTGGCTTTTTGTATTACGGCCAGCTCTTCGAACTCATCCAGGATCGATGGGTCCATGAAATCGAGTTCGATGTCGGGGTGCTCGGACCGCTGGCACTCGCGGGGCCGGTACAAGCAGTCTGGCATCAGTTATGGGGATGGGATCACCCCGAGGGATGGGACCATCAGATTGCGCACGGTCTTGGGATTCAAGCGATCTACCGCTCCTCATACGGGCTCGTCAGCGCACGGGTAGACGGCCAGAAGGTTAGTCCCAAGAGACCGGCGCACATCAGCGTGACGCCGAGTGGCCAGGTTTCGGTGGGTACGCCCGTTACCAGAGCATATGTCGGGGGTATGCTCCGCCTGGGTCGAGGCATCCCGCCGAACATGGTACCCCGGATTCCTGCGCCAGCGCCGCCGCCGGCGCCTCCGGTGGCCGTTGAATCCGAAGCGCTCGCTGCGTCTGCGGAAGATGACCCGGCAGACATGTCCATGTTGCGCGAAGACGCCGCGAGAGCACGCGCACTGGCCGAACGCCCGCGCCACGCGCCAGTGCGCCCATTCTATTTCTTTGGAGGTGGATCAATCCACGGCGTGCTGCTGAACGATTTCCTGCAGGGGACTCACTTGGGTGCTGTATCGGAGAACCCACGCATCGATATTGAGATGAATCGTACTTTCAGCGAAGCGGAGGCTGGCCTGACCTTCTTTGTGCCCCTCACTCCGGTGGACGTCACGTTCCGGCGGGTCTGGAGAAGCGCAGAATTTCGGGGTGCACCAGACCACGTGTTCTGGGCACTCTCCGTCGCCTGGTAGATATTCACGGACGCTTGTCGTTATCAGTCCCAGGTCTCGCGCTCGTGGCCTGGGGCTTCTGCTTGTCCGTCGCACCGCCCTGGGCGGCGCGGGTACGCCGTGACTGACGCTTCGCTGGTGGCGGGATGCGTCGCTGCCCTGCTTCCGGAAGTTTGCCAGAAAGCCCGTTCCGCCCCAGTATGAACGTCCCGCGCGCCCGCTGTAATTCTACACGGCGCATACCATCGACCAGCTCCCCGGCTTCTGATCCTTCCGTGACCGCCCCGCCTGACCGACTGAAAGCCGCGCGCGCCCTGGGGCGCAGACTGATGGGACGCCAGGAGGCCGGCCTGGTGCTGGTGACGGCGGCGGTCACCGCCGCGCTCACCCTGTTGGCCGGCAGCCACCTGGACCGCCGCAGCGGCGAGGTGGTGAACGACTTCTGGAACAGCTACACGCTCGTCCAGACGGCTACCGACGCCAGCTTCTTCGCCATCATGGCCGTGGGCGCCACGGTGGTCATCATCTCCGGCGGCATCGACCTGTCGGTGGGATCGATCTACGCGCTGAGCGGCGTGGCGGCGGCCATCCTCCTCCGCGCCATCGGACCGATGCCCGACGCGGCGACGGTGCTGGTGGGATTGCTGGTGTGCGCCGGGGTCGGATTGCTGTGCGGGATCATGAACGGCGCGCTGGTGGTGGGGCTGAAGGTGCACCCGTTCATCATTACCCTGGGGACGATGTGGGTGCTGCGCGGGATCGCGTTCGTGGCGACCAGGGCGGAGAGCATCCTGCTCCCCCAGGCGCTGACGGGGTTCGCCAAGGCGCCGCTGGGGCTGGGCGGCGGCCTGTATCCCGTCCCGATGCTGTCGATGCTTCTGGTGACCCTCATCGGCGCGCTGTACCTGACGCGCACCGTGCCGGGGCGCCACGTGTTCGCGTTCGGCGGGAACCTGGAGGCCAGCCGCTTCGCCGGGCTGCCGCTGGGCAGGATCCAGATCGGCGTCTTCGCGGCGTCGGGGCTGACGGCGGGGCTGGCGGCGTTCCTGGGCGCCGGGTTCTACGGCTCCGTGTCCTCCGGCGACGCGCAGGGATACGAGCTGTACGTAATCGCGGCGGCGGTGGTGGGCGGCGCCTCGCTGGTGGGCGGGCGTGGCAGCGCGTTCGGGGCGATGCTGGGCGCCCTGCTGATCGTGCTCTTTCGCCAGTCCATCCGCACCCTGCGCTTTGACCAGAACTACGAGTGGATCGTCGTGGGCTGCGCGATCATCGTCGCCGTGGTGATCGACCAGTGGAGCGCGCGGGCGGCGGCACGGCGCATGGCGCGGGCGGCGGAGGCGGTGGCGACGGGGTAAAGGGGGCGCTCCGGGGGGCTTCGCGACGGAGCGGCTGAAGCCGCCGCAACGACCGCGGAAAGCCTCGCAAACCGCGCGAGGCTTCAACGGCGTGCCCCTCGCGCCATGCCCCTGCCGCCGCGCGACCGAATTCTCCCTCTCCGTGACAGGAACGAGCGGGGAGGGCCTCGCGCGGTCGAATTTGTCAGAACGATTGCCGAATTGCAGATTGTCGGTCGTCGGCGGCAGCGTGAGCGGGGGAGGGTCCACACTCAACCGGATTTGGCGAGATGATGATGCGCAAGAGCGTGCTGGTGCTGGCGGCGGCCGCGCTGGCGGCGTGCGGCGGGGACGCGGGCGAGGCGAAGGGCGATTCGGCGGCGGCCGGCGGCACCGCGGCCGCGGGCGGGCCCATCCGCATCGCCGTGATCGCGAAGAGCTCCAACAATCCCGTCTTCCTGGCCGCGCGCACCGGCGCCGAAGCCGCCGCCAGGGAGATCAGCGCGCAGCCCGGCGGGCCGCGGGTGGAGGTGATGTGGCTCACCCCGCCGCAGGAGGACGGGCAGGTGCAGGCCCAGCGCATCCGCCAGGCGGTCAACGAAGGCGCCAACGCGGTCCTCATCTCCGCCAGCGACGCGGGAAAGGTGCAGGGCGCCATCGACGACGCCGTGGCGCGCGGGGTGGAGGTGATGACCTTCGACAGCGACGTGCCCAACAGCAGGCGCTTCGCCTACTACGGCGTGGACGACGTGGAGATGGGCCGCACGGTGATGCGCGAGCTGGCGCAGCAGCTGAACGGGCAGGGCGCCATCGCCATCCTGGCCGGCAACCAGAACGCCCCCAACCTGCAGAACCGCGCCCGCGGCGTGCGCGAAGAGGCGGCCAACCATCCCGGCATTCGCGTGGTGGACACCTTCAACCACATCGAGACGCCGCAGGACGCCGCCGCCGAGGTCATCCGCGTCAACAACGCCTACCCCGAGGTGAACGGCTGGGCGATGGTGGGCGGATGGCCCCTCTTTACGCGGACGTTGCTGACGGACCTCGACCCCGCGCGAACGAAGGTGGTGGCGGTGGATGCGCTGCCGGCGCAGCTGGCGTACGTGGAGCGGGGGATCGCGCCCGTGCTCGTCGCCCAGCCCGTCTACCAGTGGGGCTACGTGGGCGTGAAGACGATTGTGGACAAGCTGCAGGGCAGGCAGGTGCCGGAGCGCATCCCCATGGAGCCCGTCCGCGTCAGCCGCGAGAACCTGAACCAGTGGGCGGGCCAGCTGCGCGACTGGGGCTTCTCGGACGTGCCAGAGCGCTTCCTGACGGGCCAGGCCGCCCAGGCGGCGCCCGCCGCGACGCCGGCGAAGCAGCCCTGACGGCGATGGTGCCCGCCGTCCGCTTCGAGGACGTCCGCAAGCGCTTTCCCGGCAGCGTGGCGCTGGACGGGGTGACGCTGGACGTCGCTCCGGGCAGCTGCCACGCGCTCTGCGGCGAGAACGGCGCGGGCAAGAGCACGCTGGGCAAGATCCTGGCGGGCATCCACGCGCCGGACGGCGGACGGATGCTGATCGGCGGGCGGCCGGTGCGCTTCGGCGGGCCGCGCGACGCGCTGGCGGCGGGCGTGGGGATGGTGCACCAGGAGCTGGCGTTCTGCGACAACCTGTCCGTCGCCGAGAACCTGTGCCTGGGCCGCCTTCCCCGGCGCGGCGCGCTGACGGACCCGCGCCAGACGGTGCGCCAGGCGGAGGACATGCTGGCGGAGATCGCACCGGACATCGACGTCCGCCGCCCGCTGGGCGCGCTGAACACGGCGCAGCGGCAGCTGGTGCAGATCGCCGCGGCGGTGGGCGGCGGCGCGCGCATCGTGGTCTTCGACGAGCCGACCAGCAGCCTGAGCCAGCACGACGCGGAGCGGCTGTACGAGCTCATCGGCCGCCTCCGTGCACGCGGGGTGACGTGCATCTACGTCTCCCACCGCATGCCGGAGATCTTTCGCCTCTGTGACACCGTCAGCGTCCTTCGCGACGGGCGCCACGTGGACACCCGCCCGGCGGACCAGCTGACGGAGAACGAGCTGGTGCGGTTGATGATCGGCCGCCCGCCCGCGGAGTACCTGCCCTCCCCGCCGCCGCACGCCGCGGGCGCGGAATTGCTGCGGGTGGAGGGATTGTCATCCCCCGGCCGCTTCCACGACGTCTCCCTTTCGCTGCGCGCGGGGGAGGTGCTGGGGCTCGCGGGACTCGTCGGCGCGGGGCGGTCGGAGGTGGCGCAGGCGCTGATGGGCCTGGACCGCGCCGCGCGGGGGACGGTGGTGGTGGACGGAAAGCCGGTGCGCATCCGCACACCGAAGCAGGCCATCCGCCTGGGGATCGGCCTCGTTCCGGAGGACCGCAAGCGGCAGGGGCTGGTGCTTCCCGCCAGCGGCGTGCACAACACCTCGCTGCCGATCCTGAAGCGGCTGTCGCGCGCGGGGTGGATCAAACGGCGCGAGGAGCGGGACCTGACGGTGGAGTACTTCACCCGGATGCGCGTGCGGACGCCGTCGCCGGAGACGCCGGTGGCGGGGCTGAGCGGCGGCAATCAGCAGAAGGTGGTGCTGGCGCGGTGGCTGGCGGCGCGCTCGCGCATCCTGATGCTGGACGAGCCCACGCGCGGCGTGGACGTGGGCGCCAAGGCAGAGATCCACGCGCTCATCGCGGAGCTGGCCGCGCGCGGCAGCGCGGTGCTGCTGATCAGCAGCGAGCTGCCGGAGCTGCTTTCGCTCTCGTCGCGCATCCTGGTGCTGCGCGGCGGCCGCGTCGCCGGCGAGCTGCACCGGGAACAGGCCACGCAGGACCGCCTGCTGCGGATGATGGCCGGCCTGCCGGACGAGGTGACGGAGGATCACGTGCCGGGGGAACCCGAGGGAGCGCCCCGGAAAGCACCCCCTCCGCTCGCGTAGGCTCGCACCTCCCCCGAAAACCGGGGGGGTGAACTTCGGTCGGGTCGGGCAGAGCTCGGCGCGTGCCGCCCCCTCCCCGGCCCTCCCCCGCAAACTGCGCGGGGGAGGGAGGTGCGACGCACCTGGGGTTGAAGGCGAATTCCCCCCTCTCCGCGAGGAACGAGCGGGAGGGGCCGGGGGAGGGGACCCCGCGAACGCCGTTGGACATCTGCCAAGTATCGAAATCACGCGCCGCTGTCCACCGGGCGCCGGCGCGGTGAGCCACATCCTCTCGTATCGAAAGAAGGAAGAAGACCTTGCGGGACGACGCGTACACGCCCCGCCCGGAGCACCGATTCACGTTCGGGCTGTGGACGGTGGGGAACACGGGGCGCGATCCGTTCGGGGAGCCGACGCGCGCGCCGCTCTCGCCCACCTACATCGTCCAGAAGCTGGGCGAGATCGGCGCGTACGGCGTAAACCCGCACGACGAGGACCTGGTCCCGCGCGACGCGCCGCGCGTCGCG
>DATABT010001122.1:0-13204 GCA_036259455.1 Longimicrobium sp.
GCGGCTTCGCGTCGAGTGCCCGCGCCACGCGGACGCGCCCGCGCCGCCGAACGAGCGCCCGAACCTTTGCGGCGGCCGTACGCGGCGCCTATAATCCGCCGCGCCTCCGGCGGCCCTCCGTGCCGCGCCGTTCATCCACCGGGTCCCCTGGAACCATGGCAACCACCGTCCTCCCCGTCCGCCACCAGCCCCCGCTCCCCCGCGAGCGGCTGATCCTGGAGCAGGCGCCCGACGCCGAGGCGCTGGAGATGGACGTGGTGATCGTCGGCGCGGGGCCGGCGGGGCTCGCGTGCGCCATCCAGCTCGCGAAGCTCTGCCAGCAGGACGCCGAGCTGGCCGAGACGCAGATCGCCGTGCTGGACAAGGCCGGCGCCCTGGGCGAGCACAACCTGTCCGGCGCCATCGTCAACCCGCGCGCCTTCCGCGAGCTCTTTCCGGATTTGACGGATGCGGACTTCCCCTTTCACGGGCAGGTGAGCAGGGAGGCCGTCTACCTGCTCACCCGGGGGGGCAAGGTGCGCATCCCCACCCCGCCGCCCATGCACAACGCGGGGAACTACAACGCCTCCATCAGCGAAATCTGCCGGTGGCTGGGCGGCAGGGCCGAGGAGCTGGGCGTCAACGTGCTCCCCGGCTTTCCCGTCGATTCGCTCCTCGTCGAAGGGCAGGCCGTGCGCGGCGTGCGGACCACGCCGTCGGGGCTGGGGCGCGACGGTCAGCCCACGGCGTCCATCAGCGAGATCTGCCGCTGGCTGGGGGAGAAGGCGGAGGGGATGGGGGTCAACGTATTCCCCGGCTTTCCGGTGGATTCGCTCCTGGTGGAGGGGCAGGCCGTGCGCGGCGTGCGGACCACGCCCTCGGGCCAGAGCCGCGACGGCAGCGGGGGCGAGCCGCCCACGGACCTCACGGCGCGCGTGACCGTGCTGGCGGAGGGAACGCGCGGACCGCTGGGGCAGGCGTGGCGCGACTGGCAGGGCGTACGGAGCGAGAACCCGCAGATCTTCGCGCTGGGCGTCAAGGAGCTGTGGGAAACAAAGGTGCCGCTGGACCGCATCGTCCACACGCTCGGCTGGCCGCTGCCGCGGGACGCCTTCGGCGGCAGCTTCATGTATCCGCTGGAGCCCAACCTGGTCGCCATCGGCCTGGTGGTGGGGCTGGATTACAGGCAGACCACGCTGGACGTGCACCAGCTGCTGCAGCGGATGAAGCTGCACCCGTACTTCCGCAAGTACCTGGAGGGCGGCGAGATGGTGGAGTGGGGCGCCAAGACCATTCCCGAGGGCGGCTACTACGCCCTGGCGCAGCGCAACAGCGGCGACGGCGTGGTGATGGTGGGCGACACCGCCGGCTTCGTGGACGTGCCGTCGCTCAAGGGCATCCACTACGCCATGCAGAGCGGGATGTTCGCCGCGCGGGCCATCTTCGAGGGCCTCAAGAAGGGCGACGTCTCGGCCGCGACGCTGCAGGCGTACGACCAGATGGTGGACGGCAGCTACATCCGCGACGACATGCACAGGAGCCGCAACCAGCGGCTGGCGTTCAAGGACGGGTTTTTCGTGGGCGGCCTCAAGGCGGGGCTGATGACCATCAGCGGCGGCCGCATCTTCGGCAAGCGCATCGAGATGCACGCCGACGCCGACGTGCCGCGCAAGGTGGCGCCCGGGACGCCGTTCACCCCCGACGGCAAGCTGACGTTCAGCAAGGTGGACGCGGTGTTCAAGAGCGGCATCCAGACCCGCGACGACATTCCGTCCCACCTCATCGTCGGCCAGGACATCCCCGGGGAAGTCGCGGAGCTGTACGTTCACATGTGCCCCGCCGGCGTGTACGAGCTGAACGATGACAGGCTGGTGGTGAACGCGCCCAACTGCATCGACTGCAAGGCGACGGACGTCATCGGCCCGCGCTGGACCCCGCGCGAAGGCGGCAGCGGCCCCGCGTACAAGCGGATGTAGGGAAGAATCACGCGCGGGGCGCGGAGGGAACCGATGAGGACGCGGAGCCGCACTTTCCTCCGCGTCCTCACGCTTTTCCTCCGCGCGTCCGCGGACCCGTCCTTCTGTGCCGAGATGAGATCGTGCGACTGAAGCGCATCCGGCTCCGCCGCCACATGCGGCCCAAGCGCAGGCTGCGTCCCATCGAGCTCATTGCCGCGGGCGACGTCGACCACGAGCTGGTGCGCACGCTGGGGCACGACCTGCGGGCGGCGCTGGGGGTGCAATGGTGCGTGGGTGATGCGCTGCCGCTGCGCGGGGAGTGGATGGAAAGGGAAAGCGGCCATTACCGCTCCATCCACCTGATCCACGCGCTGATGGACCGTGCGAAGGACGGGAAAGGGAAGCGCGCGCGGCGGTGGCGGCTGGCAATAGCGGACGCCGGTCTTTGCGCGGAGGGGGTGGGAGCGGTGCTGGGCGAGGCGGCGATGAAGGGGTGCTGCGCGGTGATCGGCATCCAGCCGCTGCGCGCCGGATCGGGCGCGGACGGGCAGGTTCTGCGCGCCCGGCTGCTCACCGAGGCCATCCACGAGGCCGGCCACCTGGCGGGGGTGGGGCACTGCAGGCGCGCGTCGTGCGTCATGTATCCCTCCCTGCGTATTGCCGACACCGACCACAAAGGGCACACATTCTGCGATGAGTGCCGCCGAGCATTGAAATTGCGCGGGTTACAAAAGTCTTGACGCCCGCGCGGCATGGACCATAACTTGACGCTCGATCCGGTTCCGACCCTATCGCGCCACCTTCCTCACGCAAGATTGCCGAACACGCAGAACCCGGCCCCGCGCCCCGGAGGAATGCCGATGGGCTCCGATACGCCCCGTTCGCTGCGCCGCGCCTACGTGGAGTGGGTAGAGGAGCAGATCGAGGAGTTCAAGGAGCGGATTCCGCGCTCGCACCTGCTGGCCATTGCGGACGAGGTGGTGAACGAGCTGCGGATGAGCCCCGACGGGCAGTACCAGCTGACCGAGATCCTGATGTGCAACGCCATGGACCGGCGCATCTTCAGGATGCTCAGGCTGCCCGGCTACCGCGCGTGGTGCGCGCAGCGCGAGGCGGAGCGGCAGACGGTGATCAGCTTTCCGCTCCCCGAGCGCTTCGTCTCCACCCCCGTCGCCGCGCCGGCGCAACCGGGGGGTCCTCGCCTGGCCATCGTGGCCGAGGAGGACGAGCCGGAGCGCCTGGCCTGTGTCGGTTGAACACGGCTGAAGGGGGCGGTCGGGTAACGAACTGACACGTATTCAGCGACACCCACGAGCGGCCGTTATCGCAACCTGTTGCGGAGCGGCCGTTTGTGCATCCTTGCGCGATCGGTACGGCAGGTGCATCTTCTGCTCTGCCCGAGCGCTCGAAAATCGGCGCGGGGCCTCTCTCATCTGGTACCAGTCCCAATGACGTTCGACGAGCACGCCGACGAGCAGTCGGCGGACCGCTTTCCCGCGGTGGGGATCGTGGTGCACGACAACGCGCCTCCTCCGGGGCGCGCGCCGCGCATTGCGTTCGTGTGGGGCGGCGAAGACGCCGCCACGCCGTCCCTGCCCTTTGGCCGCTGGAAGCCCGGAGTCCGCGCCGCGTAAAAACGCGCCGGAACCTGGCCCCGGGAGCAGACGGCGGGTGAGCTGAGCGCGGCTCACCCGCCGTCGCGTTGGTACGAAAGTGCGAGAGTGCGTGAGTGCGGGCGAGCCGGTGAAGCCTCGCGCGGGTTGCGAGGCTTTCCGCTGTTGTCGCGGCGGCAGCGGGTCCGGCGCGGAGCCCACCACCGACACGAAGAAGCGGGCGGACCGCCACCCTCGGCGATCCGCCCGCGTCGTCTACCGTCCCTTCGTACCGCTTACACCGCGTCGGAGAGCGACGTGAAGGTGAAGTCACGAGCCTTGATGGCGGGCACCATCACCGCGCCGCCAGCGCCGTCCTCCGAGGCGTTCACCCGCACCGGCTCGCTCATCATGTCGATGTTGTTGAGCATGAAGATGGGCGACTCGTTCCAGCGCAGGTTCTTGACCGCCGTGGTGATGCGGCCGTTCTCGATGAGGAACGTGCCGTCGCGGGTAAGGCCCGTGAACAGGATCGTGCGCGGGTCCACCGGACGGATGTACCACAGGCGCGTCACCAGCAGCCCGCGGTCCGTGGAGCGGATCATCTCCTCGACGCTGCTGTTGCCGCCGCTCATGCGGTACGCCGCCGGAAAGCCCGTGGGCTGCCGGTTGTTGCGGGCCGCCCAGAAGCGGTTGTACACCAGCTCCCGCAGCACGCCGTTCTGCACCCAGGTGGTGGCGGCGTTGGGCAGCCCCTCGCCCGTAAACGGGATCACCGCCGTGCGCGGGTCCGCCGGGTCGGTGGTGATGGTGATGCGCTCGTCCAGGAACTTTTCGCCGATCTTGTTGCCGCCGCCCTGCTTGCTGAAGAACGAGCGCCCCTCGTCGGCGTTGCGCGCCTGCATGCTGAACATCATCAGGTTGACGAGGTTCGCCACGGCGGTGGGCTCCAGGATCACCGTCCACTCGCCCGGCTCCACCGCGCGCGGGTTGCGCGACAGCTCCGCCTTGCGGATGGCGCGCTCGCCCAGCTCGGCGAAGTTCATCCGCCCGAAGTCGTTCTCGCCGCCGCCGGCCCAGCCGCTCCCCGTGCCGTCGGGGGTGCGCACCGTGGTGGTGAAGCTCACGCCGGTGGCGCGGGCGTAGGCAAACAGGCCCTTCTTGTTGGCCACCGCGTTGCTGCCGGCGAAGTGCGTCAGAAAGCCGGTGCTGATCAGGTTCTGCCGCGACGCCGGACCGGTGATCTCCGTGACCGCGCGGGCGCGCTGCTCCGGGGTCAGGTTGGCCGTGCTCTCGAAGAACGGCTCCACCGGCAGGTACTGCTGCGGCGGCAGCTCGCCCATGTACTCCGGGTCCTCGGGGACCAGGCGGGCCAGCCGCTCCGACGTCTGCACCACCTGCCGCAGCGACTCGTCGTCGAAGCGGTTGGTGGTGGCCGACGCCGTCTTCTTGCCGAAGGCGCTGGTGATGCTGATGTTGGCGTCGTACGCGTCGCCCGCCGTGGACACCTGGTTCACCGCGAAGCGCGTGTTCCCCTCGGTGCCGCTGTTGATGTTCACGCGCGCCTCGTCGGCCGTGCTGAAGCCCAGGATCTTCTGGGCCAGCGCCTCGGCGTCGGAGCGGGAAAGGTAACGGGGTTCGGGCATTGCTCAGGCTCTCCGGCCGGTGTTGATGACGTTGACGCCGCGGAAGCGCGCCGCGGGGCAGCCGTGCGACACGGCGTTGCTCTGCGAGGGCTGGCCCTTGCCGTCGTTGAACGATCCGCCCACGAAGTAGGTGCTGGGCCCGCCGATCAGGTCCATCCCGTTCCAGAACTCGGGCGTGCGCATCTGGTACGCCACGTCCTTGAGCGGGCCGGTGATGCGGCCGTTCCTGATCTCCTTGAACACCTGCCCGCCGAACTGCGCGTTGTAGCGCTGCTGGTCGATGGAGAAGGACCCGTCGCCGTCGATCAGGATGCCGTTCTCGATCCCAGACACCAGCTCGTCCACCGACACGTCGCGCTCGGCGTTGGGGAGCAGGTTCACGTTCGGCATGCGCTGGAACTGCACCGCGTCCCAGCTTTCCGCGTAGCTGTTGCCGTGGCTGCGCACCGGCTTGCCGCTCTGCCGGTACCACTCGGCCAGCCACGGGGCCTGCTCGCGCGTGGTCTGCAGGTCGTTCAGGATGCCGTTCCTGACGATGAGGTACTCGTCCGGCTTGACGCCCTCGTCGTCCCACCCGATGGAGGAAAGGCCGCCCGGGCTGCTCCGCTCGCCCTGGACGTTCATGAAGTCCTGGCCGTAGCGGAACTTGCCCAGGTAGTTCTCGATGGGGTAGATGAACGAGGTGCCCGCGTAGTTGGCCTCGTACCCCATGATGCGGTCCAGCTCCGTGGGGTGCGCGATGCTCTCGTGGATGGTGAGCCACAGGTGCGTGGGCATCAGCACCAGGTCGTAGCGCCCCGGCTCCACCGGCTTGGCGGTGAGCTTCTGCACCGCCTCTTCCGCCCAGCGCGGGGCGTTCTCCACCAGCCGCGCGTCGCGCACGTGCTCGTACCCCATCCCCCGCGGCGCCACGTCGGTGCTGCTGCGGTTCTGGAAGTCGCTGCCGTCCGCCGCCACCGCGGTGATGTTCATCACCGGGAACGAGCGGTAGAGCGTCTGCTCGATGTACGAGCCCTCCGTGCTGGCGAAGGTCTTGCCCAGCCGCTGCGCGAACATCACCGAGTTCACGAAGCGGGCGCCCTGCACGCCCAGCGCGGCCGCGTTGGCGCGCAGCAGCAGGTCCACCTTCTCCTCGATGGGCACGTCGAACGGGTCGATCTCCACCGGCGACGTCCACTTGCCGTCACGCACGGGCTCCACCGGGGCCAGCTCCAGCGGGCGCTGGCGCGCGACGGCGTTGGCGCGGGCCTGCGCCACGGCCTGCCGGGCCACCCGGACCACCTCTTCCGCGTTCAGGTCGCGGCTGGCCGCGAAGCCCCAGCTGCCGTTGGCGATCACGCGCACGCCGAAGCCGTACGTCTCGCTGTCGTTGAAGAAGGTGATCTGGCGCTCGCGCGTGCCCAGCGCCTGGCCGCGGTTGGCCGCCAGGCGAAAGTCCGCGTAGGTGGCGCCGGCGCTGCGCGCGGCGTCAAGCGCGCGCATGGCCAGCTCGCGGCTCACCGCCGCGTCGACGGGGTCCATCGGCACCGCGGCCGAGGCCAGTCTGGGCAGGATCGCCGATCCTGCGCCCAGCGCGGCGGTGGCCGCCGCGCCCTGCAGGAGGAAGTCTCTGCGCTTCATGGGTACTCCGGATGGAGGGTTGGGATGGGACTGCGGAAACTAGAACGAGCGTCCGTACGGCGCAACTCGGCTCCGGCGCGGCGGTTGCGTGGGCCTGCGCGGCATGAGCGCCCGTGATCTTTCCGTCGCGGTGGTCGGCGCCGGCCCCGCGGGGCTGGCCGCCGCGCTGCGCCTGCACGCCGCCGGCGCCACCGTCACCGTCTTCGAGGCCGCGAACGCCGTCGGGGGGCGTACGCGCACGGACGTGGTGAACGGGTGGCGCATCGACCCCGCGGTGCAGTTGTACAGCGCCGACTACGACCGCTTCTTCGGCCTGCTGCGCGCGGCCGGCGCCGAGCCGCTGGCGGAGCGCTCCCCCGGCCGCGACGCGCTCCGGCGCAAGGGCCGCGCGCACGAGGTGGTGTACGGCTCCCCCGCCAGCATGCTGGCCAGCGGCGCGCTGCCGCTGACGCTCAAGCTGCGGATGGGAACGAACTACCTCCCCTTCCTCGCGCGCCACGCAAAGGACCTGGACCTGCTGGCCCTGGAGCGCGCGGCGTACGCGGGGCTGGACGGGGAGTCCATTGCCGCGTGGGGCCGCCGCGAACTGGGGCGCGACTTCGTGGACCTGCTCGCGGCGCCGCTCCTGGCCACGCTCTACGGCTCGTCGCCGGAGGAAGCGAGCGCCGGCTTTTACCACGCGCTGGCGCACCAGGGGCTGAACCTGCAGGTGCGCGCCCTGCGCGGCGGCGCCGACGGCTTCTGCCGCGCGGCGGCGGACCGCCTGCGCGAAGCCGGCGCCGCCCTCCACCTCTCCGCTTCGGTGAGCGAGGTGGATACGGCGGAGGACGGGGTCCGGGTTTCGGGCGAGGGGTGGAGCGAGCGCTCTGGCGCGGCCGTGGTGGCGCTCCCCGCGCCGGCGGCGCACCGCGTTGCTAAATTTTTGACACCCGACGCCACGAAAATGTTGCACGGCGTGTCCGTGCGTTCCGCCGCCTCGCTGGCGCTGCTGCTGGACCGCCCCGCCGGCGTGCGCTGGTTCGGCCTCTCGTACGCGCCGGGAGAGGCGCGGAACGTGGCCGCCGTCTGCGTGCAGGAGAACAAGGTGGGCGGACTGGTGCCGCCGGGCAAGGGCCTGCTCGTCGTCTTTGCCCTGCCGCACGCGGCGGAGCGGCTGCAGGGCGCCTCGTCCGACGACGCGATTGCGCTGCTGCTGCCGGACGTCGTCCGCGCGCTGCCGGGGATCGACCGCGCCGTGCTCCAGGCGCGCCTGTACACCTGGCGCCACGGGTGGACGATCTTCGGGCCCGGCTCGCTGGGCCGCCTTCCCGCGCTGCGGACGCTCGCGCTGGACTCCGCGCCGCGGGCGGTGCTGGCGGGGGACTGGATGTACGCGCCCACGGTGGAGGGCGCCGTCACCTCCGGCCTGGCCGCAGCGGACCGCCTGCTCGCCCGCGCGTCCTGATCCACCCCGCTTTGGCGGCCCGTCACGGAGAGAAACCGTACACGGGGAGAAAAAGAAGGAGGACGTGAAGAGAACCACAGGGCGCGGACCCCCTCCGCGTCTTTCTGGGCTCCTCCACGCCCTCCTTCTCCCCTTCTCTCCCGCGCACAAGATCGCACGATTCGCATCCCCCGGTGGAGTGCGACGTGACGAATGGCCCCTGCGCGGGTTCGAGCGGCCTTCCGCGCGGGTCAGGGCGCCGTGAAGATCATCGACCGGTGCGCCGACATGCCCGCGAGCACGCCGTCCGCCGCGGCCAGCGTGGCGTTGGCGAACGCGCGCGCGGCATCCCCCGCCGCGAACACGCCGGGGACGCTCGTCTCCTTGACCGGATTGGTGCGGATGATGGGCCCCGCGGGCGCGTCCTCGAACTCGCAGCCCAGCTGCCCGGCCAGCGGGCTCGCCATCCGCAGGCGCGGCTGGGTGAAGAGCACTTCGATGGCGATCACCTCCCCGTCCGCCAGCCGCACGCCGGTGAGATCCGTCCCCTCGCCCAGCAGCGCGGCCACGGGCCGCTCCTCGATGCGCACGCCGCGCCCCGCCAGTTGCGCGCGCTGGTCGTCGTCCGGCCGCACGACGCCGCTGGTGAAGAGGGTGACGTCGGCGCTCCAGTCGGGAACGAGCAGGGCCTGGTGCACGGCCATCTCTCCCGCCGCCAGAACGCCGAAGCGCCGGTCCGCCACCTCGTACCCGTGGCAGTAGGGACAGTGCAGCACCGTCACGCCCCAGCGCTCGCGCAGCCCCGGCACGTCGGGCAGCTCGTCCACCACACCCGCGGCCAGGATGAGCCGTCGCGCGGAGAGGGTGGATCCGGACGCGAGGTCCACCTCGAAACCGTCGCCCACGGCGCGGGCGTGCGTGGCCTCGTCGCCGGCGAAGGAGGCGGTGGGATACGCCAGCACCTCGGCGCGCGCGGTGGCCACGATGTCGGCGGGCGCGCGGCCGTCCTGGCCCAGAAAGCCGTGCGAGGCGTGCGCGAAGCGGTTGCGCGGGCGCCCCGCATCCACCACCACCACCCGCCGCCGCGCCCGCCCCAGCTGCAGCGCGGCGGCCAGGCCGGCAAAGCTGCCGCCCACCACCACGGCGTCGTATCGATCGGTTTCCATCTCAGCCTCCCGTCTGTGTGTCAGGCCTCGTGGAGCACGCCTGCGCCGCCACGTCGGCGATCGTGATGCGGGAGAGGCGCGCCGCCAGCAGGCCCTCGGCATCGTGAAGAAAGTCGTCCAGCGTCCCCGAAACCGCGCGCTGCACCCGGCAGTCGGGATTGCCGCCGCTGAGGTCGATGGCGAACAGCATTCGCTCCCCCAGGGCCGCGTAGACGTCGCGCAGCGTGATCGCCGCCGCGTCGCGCGCCAGCGTCCATCCGCCGCGATGCCCCGCCGCGGACGCGACCAGCCCCGCCTCGCGCAGCCCCGCGAGCGTTCGCCGCACGACGACGGGGTTGGTGCGGACGCACGCGGCCAGGTGCTGGGAGGTCGCCGGCTCACCAGGGTGTTCGGCCAGGTGCACCAGGACGTGCAGGGCCACGGACAGTCGATTGCTGCGCTTCATGTAACTTATAATGTTACGAGAACGGCCGCGGGTCAAGCCCCACGCGGTTTCGACCGCGCGCCGCTCGGGCTAAGTTGTCGCGGCGCGCCGCAGAAGCCGAAGCGAGCTAAGTCTACCGGATTTACACGGTTCAACTGCTTGCAGCCGGCGCGAGGACTACTTTCGCACCTTCGCACTTTCGCACTGCTGTCCTGATGGATTTTCCGGAGCTGTTCGATCCCGACCTCTGGTGCCCGCTTACGGATCGCGAGCGCCGCGACCTGCTCGCCCGCGCGCTGCTGGATGCGCTGGACGGCGCGCCGGGCGTGCGCGACACGCGCATCGAGGCAGGAACGGTGGACCGGCCGTACGACTACACGGCGGTGGTGGAGGCGGACGTCGGCAATCTCAAGACGCCGCTCTGGTCCGACGCCCGCGCCCGCATCTTCTGCGATTCCTCCATCCACTCCGCCAACCGCAGACAGCTGGCGCCGGGGCTGGAGCTGCGGAAGGCGGCGGAGCGGCTGCGTTCGCGTCTGGACGTGCGTTTTTCGCTGGAGACGCGCGGGCTCACGCTGAAGATGTCGCCGGAGCCGGGGGTGGAGCGCACCTGGACGGCGGAGCGCGCCCGCTTTCGCGACCGCACCGCCGTGAGCCGGGAGGACGTGATCGAGAAAGCGGCCGACGTGGACCTGCGCGACCTGCTGGCCCACTTCTACTCGGGTCCGTCGCTTCGCGCGGTGGCGGAAGACGGGACGGCGTTCCTTCTTCCCGCCGCGTCGGAAGAGGAGGGCCGCCTGGTGACGCTCTGCCTGGCCTGCCACCGCTGGGCGGAGGGCGCCGAGGCGAAGTGCCTCGAGTGCGGCGGCCCGGCGGAGACGGTGCTCGCCGCCCGCCCGGCGAGACGGTAGGGCGAGCGGGGGGCGAGCGCGACGGTGCGCTCCGCCCGCGCCGGCCTCACGGGGCGGAGTGGATTCGCCGCTGTAAAATCGCAAAGTCCGCCTTCGCGGACTGCAACGCAGGCACTCTTCTGTAGATCCGATGCCATCGACCGATACGCTTCCCGCCGGCGGCGCCACGCACCTGGAGTGCACGCGCTGCGGCGCATCGTACAACAGCGAGGAGCCGCACCGGCTGTCGCCGTGCTGCGACAAGCCGCTGTATCCGCGCTACGACCTGGACGCCATCGGCCGCCGCCTCTCGCGCGACGACCTGGCGGGCCGCTCGGCGGACCTGTGGCGGTACGCGGAGCTCCTTCCCGTGCGCGACCCCGGCAACGCCGTGCGGCTGGGCGAGGGGTGGACGCCCATGATCGACACGCCGCGGCTGGCGGCGCGCATCGGCGTGGCGCGGTGCTGGGTCAAGGACGAGGGGCAGAACCCCACCGCGTCGTTCAAGGCGCGCGGGCTGTGCATGGCCATCTCCCGCGCGAAGGAACTGGGGATCACGGAGGTGGCGCTGCCCTCCGCCGGCAACGCGGGGAGCGCGACCGCCGCCTACGCCGCCGCCGCGGGGATGGGCGCGCACGTGGTGGTTCCGCGCGACACGCCGCACCCCATCGTGGAGGAGATGCGCGCGCTCGGCGCCGACGTGGAGCTGTTCGACGGGCTGATCACCGATTGCGCGGCGCGGGTGGCGCAGGGGGCGAAGGAGCACGGCTGGTTCGACCTTTCCACGCTCAAGGAGCCGTATCGCGTGGAGGGAAAGAAGACGATGGGCTACGAAGTCGCCGAGCAGCTGGGCTGGCGGCTTCCGGACGTCATCGTCTATCCCACCGGTGGCGGGACGGGGCTGGTGGGGATGTGGAAGGCGTTCGACGAGATGGAGCGTCTGGGGTGGATCGGCCCCGAGCGGCCGCGGATGATCTCCGTGCAGGCGTCCGGGTGCGCGCCCATTGTCCGCGCGTGGGAGCAGGGGACCGGGCACGCGGAGCCGTGGGCCGGTGCGCACACGTACGCCAGCGGGCTGCGCGTTCCCCGCGCCGTGGGCGACTTCCTGATCCTGGACGCCGTCCGCGCCTCCGGTGGCGCCGCCATCGCCGTGGAGGACG
This sequence comes from Longimicrobium sp., assembly GCA_036259455.1. GTDB lineage: Bacteria > Gemmatimonadota > Gemmatimonadetes > Longimicrobiales > Longimicrobiaceae > Longimicrobium. The sequence continues at coordinate 11,859 of DATABT010001122.1, forward strand.
ACGAGATGCGCGCCTGGACGCCGCTGGTGGGCGCCGACACCGGCATCTTCTGCGCGCCCGAAGGCGCCGCGACCGCCGCCGCCGCCGCCCGCCTCGCCGAGGCCGGCCACGTCCGCCCGGAAGACGAGGTCGTCCTGTTCAACACCGGCAGCGGCCTGAAGTACGTGTCCTGAACGCGAGGGCTTGTCGGGAGCGACGGATTGGATGATCGTGAGGAGTGGCCGCTTTCCTCTCCGCGGGAGAACACAGGGAACGCCATCCACGTGCGACGGCATATCGACTCCGACCTGCTCCACATCCCCGAATTGCGGGAGATGATGGGGCAGGACGTGGAGATCATCATCCGTCCGGATCCCGCGTGACGATGTGGAACTGCCGGTCGAGACGCTGGAGACGTTCCTGGGGGATGCGCTAAAGCGTACCCCCCGGACGAAGCGCAAATGGCCCAAGCCATCGCCGCGACCGCCATCCACCACCACCTTCCCCTCTGGACCCGGAACAATCACCTCGAGCGGGTCCGTGCCGTAGCGCCCCAGCTGACCCTTTTCGACGAAAGCACCTCCTGATCGCCCTCTCGACCGGTCCCGGAATTGCCACGGGACCGGCGGCGAAATGCTTCGTTGTGGATGGACGTCTCGGAATCGGAGGAGATGGACCGTGACCGAAGTCGCCCGGCCAGGCGGACGCAGGCGGTACGGCATGGCGGGGATGCCGCGGTGGCTCCTGGCGCTGCTGCCGTTCATCTTCATCGGCGGGTTCGCGCTGGCCAGGACGTCGACCAGCGTGACCGCGCGGTTCGGGCCGCGCGCGGGGGTGCCGGACTCGCTGCGCGAGCTGGGCGTGCCGCAGCCGAAAACGCCGCCGCTGCTGCAGGCCACCTACCTGCGGCGCGCGGTCGTCAGGGTGGATTCGGCGGAGATGGTGGTGCGGGAGATGGCGGACCGCTACCACATCACCGCGGCCATGGCGCGCATGGTCCACGACGCGGCGGTCGAGGTGGGGCTGGACCCGGAACTGGGCTTTCGCCTGGTGCGGGTGGAAAGCGTGTTCGACCCCGACGCCATCGGCGCGGGGGGCGCCACGGGACTGGTGCAGATGATGCCCGGCACGGCGCGCGACATCAACCCCGAGATCGACACGCGCAAGGAGCTGATCGAACCGCGCACCAACATGCGCCTGGGCTTCGGCTACCTGCGCGAGATGATCGAGCGGTACGAGGAGCACGGCGCCGACGCCGTGCGCCTGGGCGTGATCGCCTACAACCGCGGCGAGGTCGCCGTGGACCGCGCGCTGCGCCGCGGCGCCGATCCCGAGAACGGTTACGGCCGCCGCATTCTGGGCCCGCG
>DATABT010001123.1:0-2938 GCA_036259455.1 Longimicrobium sp.
GGGGTGGGGGACGGTGCGGGATGTTCGTCGGTCTCGGGCTGGAGCGTACGGCTCCGTCAGCCGGCTATCCCCCGCGCATCACCGGGCGGTCGAGGTGGAACGCCCTCTCCAGCGGGAAGTCGGGATCGGGCGTTCCCAGCATCATGATCTGGGGCTCCTGCGCGGGGTTGTCGTGCCGCACGCGCTCGCACAGGCGCGAGTGCAGCGCGCAGAAGCTGTCCCGAAACGCCCCGCCCTCCCACAGAGCCAGCAGGTGGCGGATGTAGAGCCCCTCCCGCGCCTTCTGCCCTTCGGCCGCGCCCGCCATCATCAGCACGCTGGCGCTGATGCCGTCGTCGTGAGACGGAACGCGCGAGATGCACGACGGCATGGGTTGCGCGTACTGCTTCACCCCCCGCATCACCGGGCCGGCGGAGCGGTATACCGGCCGGTCCGGGGCGGGCGGCGGGCCGGGATACCCGGCCAGCACGTCGTCGCCGTAGCGCCCCATCCCGCCGCCGAAGCAGCTCTCCGTCACCAGCAGCACGCGCGTCCCGGGCGCCGCCAGCCTCCAGATCTCCCGCAACTCGTCGTCAACGAGGTCGGCGTCGTGAAGGCACCAGGTCTCGTCCCACCCGTCGCGCTCGTCGCCGTCTGCGTCGGGCACGCGCGAGCCGTGGCCCGAGAAGGAGACGAACAGGGTCTGGCGGGGCTCCAGCGCCCGCGCGGCAGCGGAGAGGAGGCCGGCGACCGCGCTCCGGGTGGCGTCGGCGCCGCGCAGCACGTGGATGGCGCCGTAGCCCGCCTGGTGCGCGAGCTCCGCCATCTTCCACGCGCTCGCCTCGCTCAGCGACAGCGCGCACTCGCCGGGCGAAGCCGGGTCGTTCACTCCGATGTGGATCGAGGTGCCTCGTGCCATGGACGGTTTCCGCGGTAGGGACGGGCGCCGCCGTGGACGCGGCGGCGCCGTGGAACGAGCCGCGGATCAGCCCCCGCCCTCGTCCTGGCCCCCGTCCCCGCCGCCGACGCCGGCAACCAGGCAGGTGTACGGCATCCCGCCCATGTCGGGGGGAATGGCCTCGCACGGGTTGGCGAGCGGCGGACAGTCGGCCAGCTCCCCCCGGTACCGGGGGAGCAGGGTGGGCACGGGCCCGCCGAAGAGGGCGTAGTAGGCGGAGAAGTGGTGAGGGGTGAAGCCGGGCGCCGGCGCCGGCTGGTGGTGCAGGGGAAGCGGCTCCGGCGGCAGGTCTTGCGTGGTCTCGTGATACACGACCAGATTCACCCGCCCGTTCATGGGGAACAACGTGCCCAGCGCCTTCTGCTCGCCGCCTCCGCCGATGAGCTCCGACACCAGCGTGAGCTGCTCGCCCTCCACGTCGGGGATCTCCCATTCCACCCGGTGGGCGATCGGGCGGAGCTCGCCCGGGCGCCACTCCCAGCACACCCCCGGCGACACCCGCGTGATCCGGCCCGCGCCGAGCGTCACGCGCGCCGTCAGCTTCTTCCCCGTGTCGGCGCCCAGGTGGTCGGGGTCCACCCCGCGCTGCGTGATCTCGCGCAGGTCCGGGATGTGGCCGCACAGCGCCAGGCCGGCTTCTTCGCCGGCCACCGGCGTCACCTGCCGGCCCGAGATCGGCGCCATGGCGGTGATGCCGGTGGGCGTGCCGCCCGGAGCCAGGTGCCCCGTGTCGTACGCCACCGCCGCCACGTGCCGGTCTGCGCCGCAATGGTGGCCGAACATGCCGGGCATCAGCACGTGCATCCGGCCGGTGCTTCCGCCGCCGGCGCGCTCGGGCACGAAGAGGCAGAGTCCCGAGAAGGTGATTCTGAGAGTGAAGGCCATCGTCTTTGCAGCCCCGTGTGAGAGTGGTTGTTCCGTTCCGCCGGAGGCAGCCCCCGGCCGTCTTCCGGGTGCGACCCATTCGTCGGACGGGCTCCGCGCGATTCCCATCCGCCTTCCTCCGGGGTGCTGTCCCGCCACGCGTCCGGGGGGATCCGGCGCTCTGCGCAAAGCCGCTGATGCTTGACCGCGAGGCCGCCGAGGCGCTCTTCCTGAAGCACCTCGGCTGGATCGACAAGGTCGCCTCGATAGCCTGCAGCAACCAGGGTGTCTCGGGCGCCGACGCCGAAGACTTCACCGCCCGGGTGCGAATGAAGCTGATGGAGGACGACTACGCTGTAGTACGCCGCTTTCGCGGCGAGTCCGAGTTCAGGACCTACTTGGCGGCCGTCGTCGCCCGCCACCTCGTCAACTTCGTGCGTGAGCAGCGGGGCCGCTGGCGCCCTTCGGCGGCGGCAGAGCGGCTCGGCGCGGTGGCGGTGGACGTCGAGAGGCTGGTGCGCCGCGACGGCTACACCCTGCCGCAGGCCGGGGAGAAGCTGCGCACCCATGGCCGCACCACGCTCTCCGACGCCCAGCTCGCGCGCCTGCTCGCTCAGCTGCCCGAGCGCGCGCCGCTGCGCCCCGTGGAGGGGAAGCTGGACAAGGGGCTGGATGCCGCGCCCGGCGACTCGCGCGCGGACGACCGGGTGCTCGCGGCCGAGGCCGACAGACGGCGCGCGGAGATGCTGGGTGCGCTCGGGACGGCCATGGAGCAGTTGGAGCCGGAGGAGCAGCTGATCGTGCAGCTGCACTTCGCCGAGGGGCACACCCTTGCCGACGTGGCCCGCGCCCTGCGCCTGGACCAGAAGCCGCTGTACCGGCGCGTCGACCGCCTGCGCGCCCGCCTGCGCGCCCGCCTGGAAAGCGCGGGGTTGGACGTGAAAGACGTGCGCGGCCTCCTCTACGGGCTCGACGCACCATGAGCGGGCGGAATCGCGGGCGCCGAGAGCCCCTCGCAGGAGGTTGGCGGTGAGCCATCACGACAGCGACGACGAGCGGCTGGCTGCCTTCCTGGACGGCCGCATGGACGCGCGCCGCCGGGAAGAGATGCTGGCCCACCTGACCAGGAGCGACGAG
>DATABT010001124.1:0-6434 GCA_036259455.1 Longimicrobium sp.
GGCCGCGCGTGGGAGGACGCGCCCGGTGCGGGCGAGGCCGCGCGGGTGGCGGGCGAGGCCCACCGCGCCGCCCAGGCCGTCGAGGCGGCACGGCGCCGCGCGCCCGTGCGCTCCGCAGACGAAGCGCTCCACCGCGCCGCCCAACTCGCCCACGAACTCCGGCAGGCCGGGCACGACGTGGCCGCCCGCCTCGCCCCCATGCTCCCTTCGCAGGCCACGCCGACCGTCCGGCAGGCCGTCGCGCTCGGGCGCGGTCTCGCGCGCGTCATGGACCCCGACCGCGAGCACGAACGGCGCGGCGGCCCGAGCCTCTGACCCACCACCGGACCCAAGCCATGCACGACCTGAGACCGAGACCCGACGAGTACCGCAACGTCTGCGGCGCACTCCTGCAGGCGTTCGGGGAGATGTACGCCGAGCCGCGCCGGGCGCGCCGCGCCTTCGCGGCGGCGCTGGAGGCGCGCGGGCGCGTGGCCGCGCTCCTCACGCTCCGCACCGTCCCCGAGCGCTTCGGCGCGCTCCGCCCCGACGTGGAGCCACGCGTGCGCGACTTCGCCGACGAGGCCGCCGAGTCGTACGCGCTCTGCCGCGAGCACTGCACCCGGCCGCTTGTCCGCGACGGCGCCCGGCTGCTGCGCATCGTGCAGGCGGATCGGAGCCGCGAACAGCGTTTGACCGAGGCGAAAGTTCGTGCGTCCCAGGCCAAGTACAAGGCCGAGGGAGCCACGGTCCTACACGACCGGGCCGAGGAAGCGCGCGTCCGCATGATGGCGCTCGCGCGGCGCGTGTACGCTCAACCGGAGCGGGCGGTGGAGGCGGTGCTACGTCTGGGCCGGGAGCGCGGAAAGCTCGCGATGTTCGAAGTCGTCGGGACCGACTGGAAACCCGCCGGGAGGCTCCGCAGGACCGTCCGGAAGGATTGGCTTGGCTGGCTGCTGGGGGCTACGGACACGACGGAGGCGGAGGGCGCATTTCTCAGCTTCCGCGTTGCGGCAGGGGACTACCTGACGCGGTCGGACGAAGCGCCTACCCCGGCTTCGGTGAAGGCCGCGCGGGCCGCGCGTGAGGCGGCCGACGCCGAGGTTGCGGCCATCGAGGCCGAGTCCCCGCCGCCGGTGCACGACCCGGCCCGCACGCTGCGGCAGGCCGCCCAACCGCTCTACGAGGCCATGCGGCTGCTGGAGCGGCGCCCCAGCGATGCCGCCCCCCACCTGACGCGGCAGCTTGCGCCCCTGCTGCCGGAGGATGCGGCCCCGCTGATCGCCGAGGCCCTGCGGCTCGCCGCGCAGTACGACGAAGGGAGCGACCGCAAGCGCGGCGGCGGGTATGGGGACCGCTGGCGCGGTCCCGCCCGCCCCCACCGCGACCGCTGAACGCCCCCCACCCCACCCCACACGCCGAGTTACCCCAGATGCCGGACGAACAGATTGACCGCGTGCTGGAAGAGGCACGACAAGAGTTCATGATGGACGAGATCATGCGCCCGATCCGCGCCTACACGCGGATGTTTGATCGGCTCGCGCCACAGATGGACCCGGAGGAGCGCTTTGCGGCGCTTCTGATGATGAGGCTCGGGACTGAGCGACTGACGAAGCGCAACCAACTGACCGTCGAGTTGATGCACGTGCTTCGCGAATCGCTCCGCTGGGATGGGCTCTGCTATCCGCCACCGATCCCCGCCGTTGCGGAACGGCTCGGCGTAAGCCCCGCCGAGGTGGAGGCGGGGCTTACGGCCCTGGAGGCATGGGGCCAGATCGAGGAGGTGCCGCCGGGGATCATCTTCCGTCGCAGGCGCTTCCGCGCCATCCCGCCGGGCGGGGATATCATCCCCGCCGGGCCGCCGCCGTCTTAAAACCCCCAAAGGTGCGCCGGGCGCTGGGTAGGGCCGAACTTCTTAGCCGGACGAGTCGGGACTAGGGAGAGGGCTGGAGTTTTCTTCCGGCTCAGCCCCTAAGAAACTCCGGGCGCCACCCAGCGCTCAGCCTTCAACCAAAAACCACTACTTCACGGTCACTTCCGGACGGTGCCCGAACCGCTTGGCGTACAGATCCAACAGCGGGTCCAGCACTTCACGGACGGCACGCACGTATCCCTCCGCACTCGGACGACGCGTGCTGAACGGGTGGGAACGGCCTTCCACAGCGAGTTCCGGAGCGTCACCCCAGTCCAGCACCTGAACGGTGACAGACGTATCATCGTCGTACGGGAGCCGAACCGTATTGACGTGCGAAACGCCGGTCCGCGCGCGCTGCGGGTAGTACTTGCAACCAACCGAAGTGGAGCCCTCGGCGGCCTGTTCCAGCCGCTTCAAGAACTCGTCCGGGTCCGAGACGTCAGCCCGAACCGTCATTCCGGGCAGCCGCTCCGGCCGCGTGTACGAACCCCGATTCTCGAAATCGCGCGTGGCGATGTCGATGAGGTGATCGACCGCATCAGAATCGGCGTAGGCGGCGAAATCGTGCCGCACCGATCCACTCACCGAGTACGCCAGTCCAACCGGCTTGTCGCCTCGAAAGACTTGGACACGCACGCCGTCTCCCGTCGCCACGGCACGAGTTTCGTACTCTTCCCCGGCGTCGGTGAACGACTTGGTGCGAATTACGGTGCTCATCTGGTTTTCCTGTCCTCTCACGTTCGCCCAGCCCTCTCCTGAGCGGGTCGGTGCGTCCTGCAAGAACTGGCCCTGAGCTGTTGAGGGGGCACACCTCGTTTGGGCGTGTCCCTCCGCCGCGCTCCGGGCCGGGCTACGCGCGCCGTAGGACACGATACAACCATGTCCAACGGCGCCGGGCCACCGCCGCCACAAACCCCCGTGGCGGCCCTCCGGGCGCGTATCCCTCACGCAGTGCGGCGCCGGGCCTTGCGCTTCCGGGCGGTGTATCACCAGGGGTAATTTCCGCAACCCCCGCCCCGCTCCGACCCGATGCCCGTACCTGTCCCGTGCTCCCGTGTCGCCCGCTTCGCGGGCGTGTGGGGGCGCCGCCTTCGGGAAAGATTGAAAGTCCCTACGGACGGCGCCCCCACATCTAGCCCCGCTCCTTCCCTCCGGCGCCCATGCGGCGCTGGCTTCCGCACGGCTGACGGGCTGCGCCCGTCTCGACGGTTTCCGGCAACGGCAACAGCCAGTCCCGCGCGGCGTCGGCTCCCGGTGCAACGTATCGGGACGACCCGGCGCGGCGGCGGGCTTCTACGGCTTCCCCGTGCGGACTCCCGCGCGCCGTGGCCGGGCTCCCGTGCGCCCCATGCTTCTACGGCTCGTCATCGGGTGGGGGGCGGTGCGGGGACGGTCTGCGGCGCGCTGCGGCGGCTTCCCGGCGCCGCCGCCGTCCACCGTCCGGCGCGGTGACGGCGCATGGAGTCGAAGCCCACCCCCGCCGAGCTTCCCGACGACTGGCGCGCCCTGGCGGCGCAGCAGCGCCGTTTAGGCGCCGACGCGCAAGCCCGCATCCTTGAATTCTGCGCGGACGAGCTCGCCGCCGCGCTGATGCGCGCCGGGGACGAGCTCCTGTCCCTGAGCCGCGCCGCGCAGGAGTCCGGATACAGCGCGGACCACCTCTCGCGCATGATGCGCGAGGGAAGAATTCTGAATTCCGGACGCCGTTCCAAGCCCCTGATCCGACGCAAGGACCTGCCCGTAAAGACGATCCGAAGCAAGGAAAAACCTTGCTTTTTGCCGCAAAGTGACTATATTTCAGGCAGGCTCTTCCGGGACATCATCAACTCCAAATACGGAGACGATGATGCCCAAGACTAAGCGGCAGTCCAAGACTGCTAAGAAGTGCTGGAGCGAGTCCCTTGGGGTCTACGGGGCCACGGTCCGCATTGCCGAGCGGGAACCCGGTGGGGTGCTCTACCTGCTCTGGTTTGACAAGCGAGGTAAGCAGCAGAAGCGGAGCCTTGGGCACCGCGACCGCCGCGAGGGCAAGCGCCAGGCGCTTGCGGCGGCTACGGCCATGATGCAGGCCAGCGCGGCGGTGCGTGGCGTGGTGCTCGCCGCGCCGCAGCAGCAGGAGCGGAAGCAGGACGCCGCCCGGCCGCTCACGCTCGCGCAAGGGGTTGAACGGATGTTCGACCCGAACCGGGGCGCGTACGCCGCCGTCACGGACCATGTGAAGCAGGCCAAGCGGTACGCCGAGGCGGCCGTTCAGATCCTTGGGCCCCGCCTTACGTGGGAGGACTTCACGCCGGGCGAGTTGATGTTTCTGGTTCGCCAGATGGCCCAGCAGAGCCGCGACGGCAAGGGCGCGGTAGCGGCGGAAAAGACGTGCGTGGTGCTCTACGCAATCGCCTCTTGGCTCCGCCAGGAGGGGTTGATTCCCGACACCGCCGCCGTGCCCAAGCCGCGCTGGAAGGTGCGGCTACGCGAGGAATGGCGGGCGCTCACGGGGCACCGGGTGGAGGTCAACCGGCCCCGCCACGACGTGGACGAGGTCGCGGCGATCTTCGCCGCGCTTCCCCAGGCCGATCCCCGGTTGCGGCTCCTCATCGAGCTTGCGGCCGAACTCCGCGCCGGGCAGGCGGTGCGGGCCAAGCGGTCGGATTTGATCTTGGACGCGGTGGGCGGCTTCGGGTTGGGCCGCTTCATCGTCCACGGGAACGGGAAGAAGCACGGGGAGATTGTGGACCTGCACCCCGAGCTTCGCGCGCTGGTGGACGAGGTACTGTCCACCGGCTATCTGGCCGAGGCCGAGGGCGCGTTTCAGCGCGGCGAGATTCCGGACTACTACCTGTTCCCCGGCGGCAAGCTACAACGCGGTTCCGTGCCTCTCAGCCGCGCGACGGCGGGGTGCCTGTCCGATTGGACTCTCCGGGGGCTCTTCAAGGCTCTGGAGGCGATTGCGGGGATTCCGCACAAGAAGGGGCGCGCGCTCTACGGGCTTCGCAGGCAGGCGACGGACCTTGCGCCCGAGTTTGCGCAGGACGCACAGGTGCTCAACCGCATCTCCGGCCACGCCGACAGCGCCACGCGCGAACGGATCTACCAGGACCCCAACAACGAGCGGGTGCGGGCCAAGGCGGCGGAGGCACGCCGCAGCATGCGCGCCTTTCTTGCGGAGGGCGAGCGCCACCCGAAGAAAGCCGCATGAACCTATCCCACATCTATCCCACCCCGGCCGGATGCCGGATTCGGCCGGGTGGCGTAAGTTAAAAGTAGAACGCCGTTTAGCAGCAAGCGGGACGGTTGTGCGGAAGCGTGGGAGGGGTGACACGGAGAACACGGAGGCACAGAGGACTGCGTGCGCGTCCTCCGTGCCTCCGTGTCATTTCCACGAGCGGTCGGTTACGTCGCGATCGCCAGCACGATGTGCACGACCCAGAGCATCGCCGTCACGAGCACCGGCAGGAGGGTGAGGCCCACCGAGAAGATGAGGCCCTGCCGGAAGAGGAGCGGCCCCAGGTCCGGCGCCTCCCGGCCCCACAGGGCGCGCGCGGCGAGCTCGGCCATCCATCCCAGCGAGTAGCACACGTTCGCCACGATCCCGTACCCCGCCGCGAACGCCGCCATCGCCAGGAGGTTGGGCTCGCCCAGGGTCCCCGGCGGCAGGAGGGAGAAGAAGGAGACCCCCGCGAGCGTCACCAGCCCGCTGGCGCCCACGGCCTTGTTGAAGACCAGGCGCCGCGACTCCCACCAGCGCACCGTCGAGAGCGGTGTGCGCCGCAGGTCCGGCAGGGGATACAGCACGTTCACCAGCTGAGACATCGATCACCTCCACCCGATATTCGTGTTTGCGCTCGACCTGGCAGAACGGTAGCCCGCTCTCCATCCTCTGTCAAGTACTTTGTATTGCAGAGTCGGTGCCACGGGAGATCCCTCCGCGGCACGCGCGCGACACCGGCTCGGCGGAAGAAGCGAAGACAGCAGAGGCAGCGGAGGAATTCCCCTGCTCCCTCTGCCGCCCCTGCGTGAGACCGCTGTTCGTCGTCCGGACGCCCGCTCAGAGCGGGCGCTTGCGCGAGTGGTAGACCTGGTTGCTCTTCTCGGAGACGATCTTCCAGTCGCCGTCGATCCGCGCGAAGATGAGCTCCTGGCGCATGGCCCCGGTCCACACCTCGCCGCTCCCGGCGAAGCGCCACTCCTTGTCGACCAGCGCCCGCGCCCGGTTCGGCGTGGGGAAGGTGATCGCCGTCCGGTTCACCCGCATCTCGCGGTCGTCGTACTTCCGCAGGTCGCGCCCCCGGTCCTCGCGGACGAAGTCGCGGGTGGCGTTGTTGGCCGCGTAGTAGTCGACCCGGTCGGCGTAGTAGCGCATGTGGCGGTCGAGGTTGCCGTCCACCCACGCCTCGTTGACGTTCTCGATCGCCCGCCGCACCTCCGCCGACGCCTCCCGCTCCCGCGCCTCGCGCGCCTGCACGGACTCCGCCTCGTCGCCGGCCGGGGGCGTGGGCGTCTCCTCCGAGGCGGCCACGGCGCTGTCGGCCGCCGACAGCGCCGT
>DATABT010001125.1:0-2284 GCA_036259455.1 Longimicrobium sp.
CGCGCCGGGAGATCCGGCCCACACAACCCCTCCGCCGGGGTCGGGGGAGGGGGTCGGCCCGCGTTGCGAGGAACGAGCAAAAGCCGGTCGGGGGAGCGGGCCCGCGGGACAGGCTACACCGCTGTGACCTGTCCCCTGTACCTTTTACCGCACCCGGATGGCGTCGGCGATCACCACGTAGCCCGAGGTGGTCCACCGCGACAGCACGACCCTGTTCCACCCGGCGCTGAAGTTCCAGGTGCCGATGGCGCGGAACGCGCCGCCGTTGATCTGCTGGTTCACGCTGGCGCGGCCCACCTCGCTGCCGCTGGCGTTGTAGGCGATGAACGGCGCCGTGGCCGAGCGGTTGGTTCCCGCCGTCCACCACGCGTCGATGGTTCGGGAACCCGCCGACGGCAGGTAGAACCAGAAGGTGGCGCCGTCGCTGATGGGCTGCGTGCTGGCGAACGCGTAGTTGCTGCCGTAGTACCCGGCCGTGCCCGACGAGACCTGCCAGGTGGTGGACGACTCGAACCGGCCCGTGGCGCTGTTGTTGTTCGCGTTGTTGTTGTCCACCACGATGGCGGTGCCGCCCGTGCTGCCGCAGTGCGAGTTGATGCGGTTCAGGTAGTCCGTCCAGGGCCAGTTGGGGCCCGGGTCCGTGCGGTTGTACGGCTGCAGCTGGCCGTGCGCCACGTAGTGGTAGCGGTCGCGCGGAATGCCGTACGCCTTGCTGATGTCGCAGCTGAGCCGCGCGGACGCGTCGATCTGCCCCACGGGGAACGACGACTGCGAGGCGAAGCCGCCGTGCTCGATGCCCACCGTGAAGTGGTTGCTGCTGTAGCCGTTCAGGTTGCACTTCACGCTGCTGTTCAGCGAGCAGTTGTACGTGGCGGCGATGTGCCAGGCGCGGCTGGCCTCGCGCACCAGCTGGCTGATCTCGCTGCCGCTCTCGTTCACCACGTAGTGTGCGCTGGCCTGCGCGCTGCTGTTGGTGAGCCAGCTCCAGCAGCTGGTGTAGCTGCCTTCGCAGGTGTGGATGATGACCATCTGCACCTGCCCCACCGTACCCGCGGGGCGCGCGTTGTAGTTGGGCGAGGGACGCCAGATGGTCCCGCTGACCGGATAGTCCGGCGCCACGGCCAGCTCCGGCCCGCTCCTGGGCAGCTGAAAGTTCGCCGTCACGCGCACGGGCATGATGGACGCCACCGCGCCGCCGCCGACGGTCTGCGCGACCACGCCCTTGTTCAGCACGGCGTAGACGTCGTTGTGCACGTAGTTGGCCTGCCCCTCGATGTCCGCGATGCCGCTGTACCGCGCCACCACCGGACCCCACGCGGCGATGTCGGTGGCGCCGATGCCGGCCTCGTCGGCCCAGGAGGCGAGCAGCGCGGCCGCGGCGCGGATGTTGGCGCGGGCGTTGTTCTGCACCAGGCGCTCATCCTGCCTGGTGAGCGCGGCGCCCCGGCGCAGGTTCTCGCCACGCAGCGCCATCACGCCGAACGCCGGCTCCTGGCCCGGAAACTCCGACCCGCCGCGCACCATCTGCCAGCGCGTCTCCACGTAGCCGATGGACTTGAGCAGCCCCGACGGCACGCCAAAATCGCGCGCGGCCTCGTCGAAGTACGCGTCCAGCCGTGCGGTGGATGGCGTCGTGGGAGCGGCTGCCGAACCGGGGGTGGTGGGCTCGTCGGCGCAGGCCGCGAACGCGGCGATGCACAGCAGTGACGTGGCCACGAGGCGTAACTTGCCCATGCGTCCTCCTGAAAGGTGGAGAGGGTGGCGCCGGCCAGCGGTCGCGGCGCCCGGGCTGATCTGGAAGCACTCTCACGGTATGTCCGAAAATGCCATGTCGCAAGAGGTGCGGCGAACAGGTTGCGCCCCAACCACTTGCGGTGCAGGCACGTCCGCGATGCGCTCCGTCAGGAGTTCCGGAAAAAAATCTGCGGCGCAAATGCAGGAATCAGGCCGGATGCCCGCTGAGCTCTCGCCCGGGAGAACGCGCGGATTGAACAAACATTACGATCTTCCGTACCGGAATGGCGCCTCGGAATGAACGAGGTGCGTCAACTCAGTGCGGCAGCTCGACGATCAGGATGCGTCCGAAAGGGATTGATTCGCGGGGGGCGCGGCGGAACAAAGAGAGGACGCGGAGAACCCGATCCTGTTCTCCGCGTCCTCCCGCTTCTCCTCCGCCTTCCATGGGGAAGGCGCGAAGGCATCAAGCCATCCTGCGCGCGTTGCGCGTCGAGTGATCGCACGAGTGGTTCGAGGGCTGGATTGTCGTGGTCCTCCTCACGGCGAG
>DATABT010001126.1:0-5543 GCA_036259455.1 Longimicrobium sp.
GCATCGACAACGTCTCCTACTATCGTTTGCTTCCGGACCAGAAGCGCTACTACATCAACGACACGGGAACGGGGAACACCCTCAACCTGAGTCATCCGCGCGTCATTCAAATGGTGACGGACAGCCTGCGCTACTGGGTGCAGGAGATGCACGTCGACGGCTTTCGCTTCGACCTGGCCAGCACCCTCGCGCGCGAGCTGCACGAGGTGGACAAGCTGTCGTCGTTCTTCGACGTCATCCACCAGGACCCGGTCCTGAGCCGGGTAAAGCTGATCGCGGAGCCGTGGGACGTGGGCGAGGGCGGGTACCAGGTGGGCAACTTTCCCGTGCTGTGGGCGGAGTGGAACGGCAAGTACCGCGACACCGTGCGCGCGTACTGGCGCGGCGACCCCGGTACCCTGGGCGAGCTGGGGTACCGGCTGACGGGGAGCAGCGACCTGTACGAGAACGACGGGCGCCGGCCGCACGCCAGCATCAACTTCGTGGTGGCGCACGACGGGTTCACGCTCAACGACCTGGTGTGCTACAACCACAAGCACAACGACGCCAACGGCGAGAACAACCGCGACGGCCACGACCACAACATCTCCTACAACTTCGGCGTCGAAGGCCCCACCGACCGTCCCGACATCCTGCGCGCGCGGGAGCGGCAGAAGCGCAACTTCATGGCGACGCTGCTGCTGTCCCAGGGCGTGCCCATGATCTGCCACGGCGACGAGATGGGGCGCACGCAGCACGGCAACAACAACGCGTACGCACAGGACAACGAGCTCAGCTGGGTGCACTGGGACCTGGGCGACCGCGACCGCGAGCTGCTGGAGTTCACTCGCCGCGTGGCCCGGCTGCGGCGCGAGCACCCCACCTTTCGCCGGCGCAAGTTCTTCCGGGGACGGGAGATCCGTGGCAGCGACGTGCGCGACCTGGTCTGGCTGAGCCCCGACGGCACGGAGATGACGGACGACGAGTGGAACAGCGGCTACGTGCGCTGCTTCGGGATGGCGATGGGCGGCGAGGCCATGGAGGAGTGGAACGACCGGGGCGAGCAGATCACCGACGCCAACTTTCTCCTCCTCTTCAACGCCGACGGCGGGTCGATGGACTTTACCCTGCCGGACTTCGGCACCGCGCGCGGGTGGTGCGTGATGCTGGACACGGCGCGCCCCGAGCTGCCGGAGAAGCACCTCTGCCTTCCCGACGGGCAGACGGTCACCCTGGAGGGGCGGTCGATGATGGTGCTGATCGAGGACACGGACGGCATCGCCACCGGCGGGGAAGGATCGCGGGCGTGAGCGGGACCAGGGGATGGCGCCTGCCGTTCGGCGCCAACGTGGTGGAGGACGGGGTGGAGTTCCGCGTCTGGGCCCCGGCCAGCCGCTCGGTGGACGTGGTGATCTACGGCCCCGACGCGGAGCGGGTGCATCCCCTGGCCACGGAGGCGGATGGATACTTCGCGGCGGCGGTCCCCGGGGTCGGCGCCGGCGCGCGCTACAAGTTCCGGCTGGACGAGGGGGATGCCTTTCCCGATCCCGCCTCGCGCAGCCAGCCGGACGGCGTGCACGACGCCTCGGCCGTGGTCGATCCCTCCACCTTCCCCTGGACGGACGAGGGATGGCGCGGCGTTTCCGCGGACGACCTGGTCATCTACGAGCTGCACGTGGGCGCGGCCACGGAGGCGGGGACCTTCGACGCGCTGATCGGCCGGCTCGACGAGATCGTGGCGCTCGGCGCCACGGCGGTGGAGCCGATGCCCATCGCCGAGTTTCCCGGCGCGCGCAACTGGGGGTACGACGGCGTCTTTCTCTACGCGCCGGAGTCGTCGTACGGGGGCGCGGACGCGTTCCGCCGCTTCGTGGACGCGGCGCACGCGCGCGGGCTGGCCGTGATCCTGGACGTGGTCTACAACCACCTGGGGCCGGAGGGCAACTACCTGCACGCCATCACCGGCGGCCGGTACTTCACCGACCGCCACCACACGCCGTGGGGCGACGCCATCGACTACGCGCGGCGGCCGGTACGCGAGTTCGCCATCCAGAACGCGCTGCACTGGGCGCACGAGTACCACGTGGACGGCCTGCGGATGGACGCCACGCACGCCATCCTGGACGATTCGGAAGTCCACCTGCTGCAGGAGCTTGCCACCCGCGTCCGCGCGTCGCTGCCGTCCGATCGCCACTTCGTGTTCATCGCGGAGGACGAGCGCAACGAGCGGCGCGTGCTGCTGCCGCCGCCGGAGGGGTGCGGGCTGGACGGCGTGTGGGCGGACGACTTCCATCACCAGCTGCGCCGCCACACGGCGGGCGACCACGAGGCCTACTTCAGCGACTACACGGGCTCGGCCGAGGACATTGCGCGGACGCTGCGGCGGGGATGGTTCTACGAGGGGCAGCAGTCCAGGAACCACGGCGCGGCGCGCGGCACGCCGGCGGAGGGGCTGCCGCCGCGCGGGTTCGTGCACTGCATCCAGAACCACGACCAGGTGGGGAACCGCGCGTTCGGTGATCGGCTGACGGAGAGCATCGGGCTGGACGTCTATCGCGCGGCGAGCGCGCTGCTGCTGCTGTCACCGTACACGCCGCTGCTGTGGATGGGGCAGGAGTGGGCCGCGACCACGCCCTTTCAGTACTTCACGGATCATCCGGAAGAGCTGGGCAGGCTGGTGACGCAGGGGCGGCGCAAGGAGTTCGGCAGGTTCAGCGCGTTCGCCGACCCCGCCGTCCGCGAGCGCATTCCCGATCCGCAGGCCGTCGTGACCTTCGCGAGCTCGCGCCTGCGCTGGGACGAGCGCGAGCGGCCGCCGCACGCCGGCATCCTGGCACTCTACCGCGAGCTGCTGCGCCTGCGCCGCACGCACCCTGCCCTTCGCCGCCGCGACCGCGACGCGTTCGCCGTGGCCGCGCTGGGCGAGCACGGCATCGCGCTGCGCCGCACCGCGCAGGAGGGCGGCGCGCTGCTGCTCGTCGTCTCGCTCGGCGGTCCGCTGGCGGTCGATCCGGGCTCGATGACGGAGACGCGCGCCCCGGCGGACCGGTGGGAGCTTCTGCTCTCGACGGAGGAAGCGCGTTTCGGCGGCGACGCGGAGGGCGCGCTGGTCACCCTGTCGCCGGAGGGGGGGCTGGAGATGCGGGGCGCGGGGGCGGTGGTGCTGGAGGGGCCGGGGACGGTGGAGGTGTAGGGCGGGCTCCGGCGGGGTCGGCGCCACCCGGCACGTAATTCGGGGCGATGTACGCGGCCACCACCCGGGCCAAAGCCCGGGGCTAGAACGGCCATAAGCCCCGCCCCGGGCTCGCGGAGCTCGCCCGGCGGGGCTTCACCTGCTCGCGAGGCAGGCCCCGCACTCCGAAGCCGGGCGTTCGTGCAGTTGAAGCCCCGTTCGGCGAGCGCCAGCGAGCCGAGACGGGGCTTATGGCAGTCATAGCCGCGGGCTTTAGCCCGTGGTGCCCCGGCGCGCGGCGCCCGGTTCGCGGTGGATTGGCGGCGCGCGTCGTCCCGTGGTGGAGGGGTGCGGCGCCCGGTCCGTGATGATTGGCGGAGGGCGTCAACCCGTGGTGCCCCGCCGCGCGGCGCCCGGTTCGCGGTGGATTGGCGGCGCGCGTCGTCCCGTGGTGGAGGGGTGCGGGGTTGGTCCGGTCGCGCGAGGAGCCCGTCCGTCGCATCCCCATCCGCCGAAACCTCGAACCGGGACCGGGCCGTATGCTACCGCCGCGGGGAGGGCGCCGCGCGGGACTGGAACCTGCATGGGCGCGGGGCCTCGTACGGGGGCAGTACGGCTACGGACATCTGACGGCAGAGCGATCGCATGGACCAGCAGCAGACCAAGACCCGCGGTGTGGCCGACATCGTCTTTCTGATCGACGTGTCGGGGAGCATGGCGCCCGCCATCGACGCCCTCAAGGCCAACATCGGCACCTTCGTGGAGTCGCTGAACAAGGGCGAGGGCAACAACGTTTCCCCCGTGCGCGACTGGCGCGCCAAGGCGGTGGGGTACCGCGACTTCGACCACGACGCGGAGCCGTTCGTCGACAACCCCTTCGTGAACGACGTGGAGGCGCTGCGGGCCCAGCTGGCCGGCCTGCACGCGGAGGGTGGCGAAGACGAGGCGGAAAGCCTGCTGGACGCGCTGTTCAGGGTGGCCAACATGGGGCAGACGGAGAAGGGCTCGCAGTCCGCCGATCCCACCAGGTGGCGCTACCGCAGCGACGCGGCGCGCGTGGTGGTGGTGTTCACCGACGCCTCGTTCAAGCCCACCATGAGCATCCCCGAGGCAAAGGGGGGCGGCATCGCGGACGTCACCAACGCCATCATCAACAACCGCATCATCCTGAGCCTGTTCGCGCCCGACATGCCCGGGTACGACGAACTGAGCCAGATCGACAAGTCGGAGTGGGAGGCCATCTCCTATCCCGGCCTGAACCCGCAGGACGCGCTGGTCAGGTTCACCGGCGACCAGGCCAACTTCAGAAACACGCTGCGGCAGCTGGCGGCCAGCGTGTCGAAGTCGGCGGAAACCATCGCGCTGTAGCGGCGGACCGGGCGAAATGGCCAAGAAGCTCAAGCCGGGCGACGAGATCAACGGCTACACCGTCACCCGGGTGTTCGGGCCGGGCGCCATGGCCATCTCGTACGAGGCGCGCAGCCAGGCCGGGCAGCGGGTGTTCCTTAAGCAGTACAAGTCGCCCGCTGTCACCGTGGAGTGGTACAGCGGGTTCGTGCGCTACCAGCGGGAGCTGAACCAGCGGATCGCGGCGGGGCCGGCGCGCAACTACTGCGTGCGCGCCATCCACGCATTCGAGGCCGTGTGGGGCGGGCGCAACTACTTTCAGGCCTTCGAGTTCGTGGAGAACGGGGCGGACCTGGGCGGCATCTTCGAGCAGGAGGCGGCGGCCAACGGCGGCCGCGCGCCGCAGCCCCCGTTCGACGCGCAGCTGTGGGAGCGCCACGTGATCTGGTCCAAGGTGCTCATGTCAGGCATCCACGCGCTGCACAACGCGAAGGTCGCCCACGCGGACCTCAAGCCCGACAACGCATTCCTCATCGAAGACCCGTCCATCGCGGCCGGCTACCAGCTCAAGCTGATCGACGTGGACTTTTCCGTGCTCACGGACGAGCAGGCGCCCTGGCACGGCCACATGGGCTACGTGGGGACGGACAACTACCGCTCGCCGGAGCACTTTACCCGGGGCGGCACGCCCAACGCGGCCTCGGACGTGTTCACCTGCGGGCTGATTCTCTACCAGCTCTTGGCCGGGCAGCACCCGTACTGGAGCGACGACCAGGCAGACTACGCGCGCAAGGTGATGGAGTACGCCGCAAGGCCGCCGGTGCTGGGGGGGACGATGCCCGCGCCCGCCAGCAACGACGCGGCTTCGGCCATCCTCTACGCCTGCCTGGCGCCGCGCCCCGAAGACCGTCCCACCGCCGCACAGGTGCGCGACGTGCTCACCGGCCGCACGGCGCCCGCGGTTGTTTCGACGTCGCCCGCCGCGGCCCCGGCTGACGCGGCCGCCCATCCCGCCGCCGCGACGTCCGCTCCGCCGGTGGCGGCG
>DATABT010001127.1:0-7209 GCA_036259455.1 Longimicrobium sp.
CGACCGCAACGGCTTCGTCTCGCAGTTCGGCGAGGTAGCGGGCATCCGCGGCATCCGCAGCGCACGGCGGCTGGAGGTGCTGCCGTACTCCGTCGCCCGCGTCACCCGCGAGCCGGGATCGTCCGACGATCCGTTCTGGGATGAGAACGCGCCCTTCGGATCGGCCGGCGCGGACGTCAAGTACGGACTCACTTCGGACCTCACGCTCACGGCCACCATCAACCCCGACTTCGGGCAGGTGGAGGCCGATCCCTCGCAGGTGAACCTGACGGCGTTCGAAACCTTCTTCCAGGAGCGGCGCCCCTTCTTTACCGAAGGGTCCGACATCTTCCGCTTCAACGTCGGCTTTCCCTACGGCGTGCGGGGCGCGCAGTTCGGCAACGACCAGCCCTTCTACTCGCGCCGCCTGGGTCGCGCGCCCCAGGGCCGGGCGCCCAGCGACGCGCAGTTCGCCAGCGCGCCGGAAGCGACGACCATCCTGGGCGCCGCCAAGCTGAGCGGAAAGACGCGCAGCGGATGGAGCATCGGCCTGCTGGACGCCGTCACCGCGCGCGAGGACGTGCGCTACGCCACCGCGGACGGCCGCGGCGAGACGGTCGTGGAGCCGATGACCAACTACGCCGTGGGCCGCGTCATCAAGGACTTCCAGGGCGGCAGCAGCGCGGTGGGCGGCATTTTCACCGCCACGCACCGCGACCTGGACGGGGCGGATGGGCTCGCGTGGATGCCGTCGCAGTCGTACCTGGCGGGGCTCGACGCGCGGCACCGCTTCGGCGGCAACAACTACGAGGTGGAAGGCGCCGTGGTGGGCACGCACGTGCGCGGCACCACGGACGCCATCACCGCCATCCAGACCCGGGCCGGGCACTATTTTCAGCGCCCGGACGCGGACCACCTGGAGCTGGACCCGGACGCCACGTCGCTGACCGGGTGGATGGGGCGCGCGTCCATCCAGAAGGTCGGCGGCGGGCACTGGCGCGCCGGCGCGTACGGCCACGCCCGCTCGCCCGGGCTGGAGATGAACGACCTGGGCTACATCCGCAACGCCGACTGGGCGCTGGTGGGCGCGCGGGTGGGATACGTGGAGTTCAATCCGGGCAAGATCTTTCGCAACTGGGACGCGGGCGTGCACGGGTGGAACGGCTGGAGCTTCGGCGGCGAGCGGCTCACGACGGGAATGCACGCCGGCGCCGAGGGACGGTTCCTGAACAACTGGGGAACGTGGGTCAACTTCAGCCACGAGTTCCAGGCGCTGCGCGCGGACGTGCTGCGCGGCGGCCCGTCGTTCGTGGGGCCCGCGTACTCCAACTTCGAGACCGGCTTCTGGACGGACAGCCGCAAGCGCGTTTCCGCCGACGCGTGGGGCGGGGGATGGAACGAGTGGGGCACCACGGGCGGCGGATACTTTACCGGCGCCAACCTGAACGTGCGCCCCAACTCGCGCGTGCAGTTCTCCGTGGGGCCGCGCCTGAACTACACCCGCGACCCGTGGATCTTCGTCGCCGAGGGACGCGAGGCCGACGGCACGCCGCACTACGTGTTCGGCGACATCCGCAACCGCAGCCTCTCCCTCAGCACGCGGCTGAACTACGCGTTCACGCCCAGGCTCACGCTGGAGCTGTACGCACAGCCGTTCGTGGCCGCGGGCGAGTACTCGGAGTTCCGCGAGGTGGTGGACGGCCACGCGCCCGAGTTCTACGACCGCTTTCACGACTACGTGGTGGGCACGGAGATCGACGCGGGCGAGCCGGAGCGCTACGGCGTGCGGCTGGACGGCGAGGGCGACCCGGACTTCACCTTCCGCAACCCCGACTTCAACTTCAAGGAGCTGCGCACCAACGCGGTGCTGCGGTGGGAGTATCGCCCCGGCTCGGCGCTGTTCGTGGTGTGGAGCCACGGCCGCAGCCACTTCGTGCAGGACGGCTCGTTCGGCCTGCGCCGCGACTTCGGCCGCCTGTTCGACGACGCGCTGGCGCCTCCGACGAACGTGCTGGCGATCAAGCTGAACTACTGGCTGAACCTGTGAACGGCAGGGGACAGGGAATAGGGAATAGGGAATAGCGGGCGATGGACAGCCCCGCTCCGGCGGATTGCCGGGGCGGGGCAGCTCGTGGCGGGTAAGCCCGCGGCGCGAGCAGGTGAAGCCCCGTATTGCGAGGAACGAGCAAAGACGGGGCTTATGGCCCTGCGAGCCGCGGCTTTAGCCGCCCTCCCGCCCGCGGGTGCACGACAAATCCTCTCCGTCTCAGCGCGAGGAGCTTACTCCGCCGCGCGCTTCCACCGCAGCTGGAACTCCAGCTCCTCGGTATCGCCGGTGCGCTCGTGTTCCACGTTGAACTCGGCCTCCGCGGGAATCTTCAGGCGCTCGCCGGCTACCTGGATGGTGAACGCCTTTTCCGTCTCGATGCTGTCGGCCAGGCGGCGCAGCTTGGCCGCGAACTGCTTGCGGGAGTAGACCTTCTCGAGGTCGCGATCTTCAGCCATGGGGTCTCGTGCGTCTGGGGGATCCGTCCACACCGCGAACGGCGGCAGGATATGCGGCCACGTCCGCCGCAGCAAGCCCACTCCCTCTACGAGCTTCGCACTTGAGCGTGATCCCGTAAACGACTTTGCACGCAGAGCAACAGAGGGGCAGAGAAGCAGAGAAATCGTGATCTCAGTTTCTCTGCCTCTCTGCTGCTCTGTGTGACATTGGAAGTGAAGCCCTGCCCGTCCCCGAATCTGTCCAAGGTATGCAACACCTTGGCCGCGCACGGTTTCTGCGCTTGGGGTACGCGAAAACGAGCTTTCACCTGATCCGGATTCCACGGAATACTTCCATGGGCATCTCGCTGCGCCCCGACCACCTGAAGCGCTACCGCGACCTGGCGCGCCTGCTGATGCGCTACGGGCGCAGCGACCTGGTGAAGTCTTCCGGGCTGGAAGGCGCGCTGGAAGAAGGCGTCGACGACGAGGCCACGCCGCCCGCCGACGCGGAGCAGCTCGCCGCGGACCTGGAGGCCATGGGGCCCACCTTCATCAAGCTGGGCCAGCTCCTCTCCACCCGGCCGGACCTCATCCCCCGCGCCTACGCCGACGCGCTGGCCCGCCTGCAGGACCGCGTGGAGCCGTTCGACGGCGAAGAGGCGGAGCGCATGGTCAGCGAAGAGCTGGGCGTGCGCGTGTCCAAGGCGTTCCAGGAGTTCGACCGCGTGCCCATCGCCGCGGCGTCGCTGGGACAGGTGCACCGCGCGGTGCTGCGCGACGGGCGCACGGTGGCCATCAAGGTGCAGCGCCCCGGCATCCGCGAGCAGATCGTCAAGGACCTGGACGCGCTGGGCGAGGTGGTGGACCTCATGGACCGGCACACCAGGCAGGGCCGCAAGTACGAGCCCGCCCGCGTGCTGGAGGAGTTCCGCCGCACCCTGCTCAGCGAGCTGGACTACGCGCGCGAGGCGCGCAACATGGCCACGCTCGACGCCAACCTGGCCGAGTACCAGCGCATTATCGTTCCGCGCCCCGTGGACGGATACAGCACCGGCCGCGTGCTCACGATGGAGTACGTGCGCGGACGGAACATCAGCAAGCTCAGCCCGCTGGCGCGCATGGAGGTGGACGGCCGCGCGCTGGCCGAAGAGCTGTTCCGCGCCTACCTCAAGCAGATCCTGGTCGACGGCTTCTTTCACGCCGACCCGCACCCGGGAAACGTCTTTCTCACGGACGACGGCCGTCTTGCGCTGCTGGACGTGGGGATGGTGGGCACGCTCACGCCCGAGCTGCAGCAGCACCTGCTGCGGATGGTGCTGGCCATCAGCGACGGCCGCGGCGAAGAGGCCGCCGAGGCCACCATCCAGGCCGGCGAAGAGCGCCACCACTTCGACGAGGCGCGCTTCACGAGCGACGTCAAGGCACTGGTGAGCGACTTTGCCACGGCCGGCAACGCCCAGGACATCCAGGTGGGGCGGGTGATGCTGGACGTGACCCGCAGCGCCGCCGAGAACGGCATCCGCCTTCCCGTGGAGATGACCATGCTGGGCCGCGCGCTGCTGGCGCTGGACCAGGTGGGACGGACCCTCGATCCGGAGTTCGATCCCAACGCCGCCATCCGCCGCAACGCATCCGATCTGATGCGGCGGCAGATGCTCAAGAACGTCTCCCCCGGGCGCATGTTCACCAACCTGCTCGAGATGAACGAGCTGGTGCAGAAGCTCCCGGGCCGCATCAACCGCGCGCTGGACGGCCTCTCCGAAGACGGCGTGGAGGTGAAGGTGCGGGTGGTGGAAGACGCGTGGCTGCTGGAGGGGATGCAGAAGATGGCCAACCGCGTGTCGATGGGCATCGTCGTGGCCGCGCTCATCGTGGGCGCGGCGATGATGATGCGCATCTCCACGCGCTTCACCCTCTTCGGCTACCCCGGCGTGGCGATGATCTTCTTCCTGCTCGCCGCCGCGCTGGGACTGATCCTGGTGATGGACATCCTCCTCCACGACATGCGCCGTGGCGGCGACACCCGCAGGTAGCATCATTCCAGTTCCACGAAAGATTGTCACACCGGGCAACGGCGACACAGAGAAACCGGCCAGCCATTCCCCCGTTGCTCTGTTGCTCCGTGTGACAGATCTCTGGAAGACGCCAGCACGAAAGAGGACGCGGATGATGGCTTCATCCGCGTCCTCTTTCTTTTCCTCCACGTGACCCTTATCGCGTGGGGATGATCAGGATCTGGCCGGGGACGATGCGGTTGGTGCGGATGTCGTTGGCGGCGCGCAGGCGATCGACCGTCGTGTCGTTGCGCCGCGCGATCTCCCACAGCGAATCGCCCTTGCGCACGCGATAGGTCGCCCGGCTTCCGCTGCCGGACGAGGCCGCGCCGCGCGAAGCCGCACGGGTGGACGAGCGCCCCGCATCTCCCGAGCCGCCTTGATTGCTCACGTAGCGCCGGTACTGCGTCGGAAAGATGGCGACGTGAAAGTGCGGCGGGCGATGCTCCTCCGTGGCCTCGATCACCCCCCGCGCCTCCAGCGACAGCAGCGTTCGCCGCAGCCACTGCAGGCAGGCCCCCCCGCGCGGCTTGCGGATGTCGATGGCCATTCCCGTGGGGTGCACCGAGCGGTCCGCGGAGTTCGCCAGCCGCAGGGAGGTGGGCCGCGCCGCGCTGGTGATGACCAGCCGCTCGCCGCAGCGTGCGCGGTACTGCGCGCCCAGCCGCTGCACGAACAGCCGCGCGCTGGGCAGGGCGTAGGGATAGGAGACGCCGGAAAGGCGGTAGTCGTCGTTGCCGCTCAGGCGCACCAGGTCGCCGTCGCGGGCGGCGCCACGCACCCCCGTACCCGTGCGGTAGAAGGTGAGGTCGTGGCTGCGCGCCTGCTGGTACATCCGGTCGATGCTGGCGGGCGAACCTCGCAGGGTCTGCGCGGCGGCCGGCGCCGCGCCCATGCCGAGCGCCGCCAGCAGCACCCCGAGGGCCGTCGGTCGGACGATTCGGTTCATCTTGTCCACGAAAAGTCTGCGGGCAGGCACGAAAAAGCACACAAGCGGGCGCCGTGCCGCACCATGGTAAGGCGCGGGCACGGCGGCGGTCAACGTCTACCCCGGCGCGCCCGGCGGGTTTCCCCCTCTACGTGCGCGCCCCGCCGGAAGTTACGAGCCCCCGGCGGAGAGCCCCGGCGAGCGGTCGCCGCCGTACAGGCGGTGGTAGATCACGGAGTTGCGCAGCACCAGCTGCACGTACTCACGCGTCTCGGCGAACGGGATGCGCTCGCGGAACGCGTCCGGGTCGCCGCCGTAGCCCAGCTCGCGCCGCCAGCGGTCCGCGCGGCTGGGGCCCGCGTTGTACGCGGCCAGCGCCAGGTCGCGCTTGCCGCCGTAGCGGCGCAGCTGGTCGCGCAGGTAGCGCGCGCCCATCCGCAGGTTGATCTCCGGCACCGTCAGCAGGCTGACGTCGAAGTTGCTCACGCCCGCGCCCGGCGCCAGCCACTGCCCCGTCGCGGGCATGATCTGGCTGAGCCCCGTCGCCCCCACCCACGAGCGCGCCTTCGGATTGAACGACGACTCCTGGCGGATGAGCCCCGCGAGCAGGTAGGGATCGACGTTCGCCCGCTTTGCCTCGTCGCGCACCAGGTCCGCGAAGGGGAAGGGAAAGACCACGCGCAGCAGCCGCGCGTCCCACTCCCCGCCGCGCCGCTCCCGCAGCGCGCGCCCCAGGCGGATGCCCTCCACCGGCTGCCCGCCATCGCGCAGCCCCTCCGCCAGCGCCAGGAGGGCGGCGGGGCGGCTGTCCAGGCGGCGCGTCTGCCAGTCCAGCTCCTGCTTCCACTCCTCCACGAGTCCCGCGCGCTGCAGGGCGCTCAGCCGCGCCAGCGCCGCGGCGGCCTCGCGCGCGTCGCCGGGGACGGCGGGCCACGCCGCGCGGTTGTCCAGCACGCGGGCCAGCGGGTCCGCGCCCATGCGGTCCGCCGCGCGGATGGCGTAGTACGACACCGGGTCCGCGGCGATGGCGGCCGCGTACATCGGCCGCGCCTTTTCGGCCCGCCCGGCGCGCTCGTGCAGCACGCCGGCGCGATACGCCGCCTCCGCCGTCCGCGAGCCCGTGGGGTAGCGGCCGGCGTACTGCTCCCACGCCGCCGCCGCGCCCGGGGGGTCCTTGTTCTTCAGCCGGCGGTCGCCCACGCGGTACAGCGCCTCGCGCGCGTCCGGCGACGCGGCCACGTCCGCCGCCTGCCGGTAGTAGCGGATGGCAACCTCGCGGTTCTCCGCCGCGTCGCCGAGCAGGAAGAGCGCGGTGCCGGCGGCCGCGCTGCCGGGGCGCTTCTCCACCAGCTTGCGCATCTCCGCGTAGCCGTCGTTGCTCCCCAGGCGCACGAGCGCGCGGGCCGCGTACAGCTCCGCCTCCGCCGCCAGCGCGGGGTCCACCAGCCGCGCGGCCGCGTCCGCCAGCGCCTCGCGCGCGGGGCGAAAGTCGCGTTCCTCGAAGAGCAGCTTGCCCAGCCGCAGCCGCTGCGCGGGATCGTCCGGCGCGCCGGCACGGAGGGCGGAGCGCAGCGCCCGCGCGGCCAGTCCGGGGCGCTTACCCGCCTCGTACGCGGCGGCGCGGGCCAGCTCCTCGTCCGCCGTGCGCGTCCCCGGCATCTCGCCCAGCCGGGTGGCCGCGCGAATGCGCAGCGACCCCGGCACCCGCGCGTCGGCCGCGACGCGGCGCAGGTCCGCGCGGGCCTCCGCCGGGGCGGAGGC
>DATABT010001128.1:0-2086 GCA_036259455.1 Longimicrobium sp.
GCTTGTTCTGCGCGCGACACAAACTCCGCCTACCTACGCTGGCTCCGCGTGACGAAATGGCCGTAAAAGCCTGTTTTCCATGGGAGAAGTGCCTCGGTTCGATGAGATCGCGTGCGGGGGGCTTTCCTTTTTCACGCGGGAGGTGCATCGTGTCTCACGCGGCGGACGGGGTGTGTCCGCCGGACGCGGCGGGTGTGGAACCCTGACACGTTCCGCGCGTACAACGCAGCCCGAGGCACGGACCGGGGCCCCCGGTCGCAACCAGCGGCGCAGGCGTACGATGATGGACTGCGGCACCTTTCTGGACGGCTACTCCGACTTTCGCGACGACCTTCTGACGCTTCCCGAGCGGGTTGCGTTCGAGGCGCACCTGCGCGAGTGCGCGTCGTGCGCGCGCTACGACCGCGTGGTGGCCGGTGGCGTGAAGGTGCTGCGCGGCCTGCCGGAGCTGGAGGTGTCGCCCGATTTCGCGGAGCGGCTGCAGCACCGCCTGTGGCACGAGCAGGACGACATGGCCGCCGCCCGCGCGCGCCGCTCCCGCCGCCGCCCCGCCCGCACGGCCGTGGCAATGGCCGCCGCGGCCTCCATCGCGGCGGTGGCGCTGGTGCCCGGCGTATACCAGCGCTTCACCCCCACGGTGACCATGCTTCCCTCCGCCGCGGCGACGGCGCCCGAGGTGCAGGCGCCGTATCGCCTGGCGTCGGAGCAGGGGCAGGGGCTGGCTGCGCGGTTGGCGGAGGTGGGGGTGGAGGTGTATCCAATGCCCTATGGGGACGTGCTGTACCACGCGGCCTCCACGGCGGCGCTCGCCTCGTACGACGGCGACGTGCTGCGCCATTCCGTGGCCGCGGAGTAGATGCCGCCCATTCGCCCGGGACAGCTGGACCGCACCCTGCGCGACCGTGTCGCGGGGGGTGCGTTCTTCTTTTTCGGGGACGAGGACTACCTGCGCGAAGAGGCGGTGGCCAAGGTGGTGGCCGCCTACCTGGACCCCGCCACCCGCGACTTCAACTTCGACCAGCTGCGCGGCAGCGACGTGACCGCCGACGACCTGGCGTCCATCGTCGCCACGCCGCCGATGATGGCGGAGCACCGCGTGGTGGTCGTCCGTGACGCGCAGGGGCTCTCCGTCAAGGCGCGCGAAGTGGTGGAAGCCGTCGCGAAGAAAACGGATCCGGGGCTCATCCTCGTCATCTCCGCCGCCATCCCCAGCGGGTCCAAGGCCAAGTTCTACGACGAGCTGAAGAAGCACGCCGTCTCGGTGGAGTACGCGCCCCTCTCGCAGGACGACGCGCCGGGGTGGGTGATGGAGACGGCGCGCGAGGAGCTGGGCGTGGAGGTGGAGCCCGAGGCGGCGCGCGCGCTGGTGGGCGGTATCGGCGTGGACCTGGGGACGCTGGGATCGGAGCTGCGCAAGCTCGCGGCCTACGTGCAGGACCGAAAGCACGTCACGCTGGACGACGTGCGCGCGGTGGGCGGCATCATCCCCCGCCAGGACCGCTGGGCGTGGTTCGACATGATCGCCGAGCGCCGCTTTGCCGAGGCGCTGCGGGCGCTCCCCGTGCTTCTGGAGAGCGGGGAGAACGGCGTGGGGCTGGTGATCGGGATGGGCGGGCAGCTGCTGAAGGTGGCGCTGGTGTGCGCCGGCGGCCAGCAGGCGCTGGAACGCGAGCTGAAGCCGTTCCAGAAGTGGATGGCGCGCCGCATCGTTCCGCAGGCACGGCGGTGGAGCCTGCCGGAGGTGGACCAGGCGCTCGGCGAGCTGCTGCGCACCGACCGGCTGCTCAAGTCCGCCTCCCTCAGCGACCGCCAGGCGCTGGAAGAGCTGCTTCTGCGGATGTGGGCCATTGGCCGCCAGCAGGCCGCGGCTTGAAGACAGGTCTCACACGCAGGCGCGGAGACCTCTCCGCGCATTCCACTTTCATCGATCGAAACAGCTGATTTCCGGTTCATCGCGGATTTCGTTGCACGCACGAAGTCTGCGCCGTGAGCTGTCATTTCGAAGGAGGCGCCCGCGAGGACTTGCCTCATGCAGGATCTTGTTGCGCCGACTGAGAAATCTACTCACCCACGCTCATGGCTGGCC
>DATABT010001129.1:0-11684 GCA_036259455.1 Longimicrobium sp.
CCACCGCCGCAGGGCGGGGGAGAGCTTCACTCCGGCGCCGGCACGGCGCCGTCCGTCCGCCGCCGCCCGCGCAGCCAGGTGACGAGCAGGAACGCGCCGTACAGCGCCAGCAGCCCCATGCACACCAGGAAGAGCGTCCACCCGGTGTACAGGTCCCCCGGCTCGAAGGTGAACGTCACCTGGTGCGCGCCGGCGGGAACGACTACGCCGCGCAGCGTATGGTTGGCGCGCAGCAGGTCCGCCGGGCGGCCGTCCACCGACACCTTCCAGTCCGCGTACCAGTTGTCCGCCAGCACCAGCAGCGCCGCGCGGTTCGCCTGCGTCCTCACCTCCACCCGGTCCGGCTCGTAGCGCGTGATCTGCGCGCCGCCCGTCAGCGGGCCCGTCGGCAGCTGGACGGCGCGATCCACGAACGCCACCTGCGCGGGGTTCCAGTCCGGCCGCTCCATCCGCGGCAGCGCCGTCTCACCCGGCGCGGTCACCGCCGTGGGCACCAGGTAGGCGCGCGGCAGGGCGTCCGGGTTCTCGTAGACGATCGCCGACCCGCGGTGCACCTCGTTCAGCCGCGCGGGAAGCTCGATGCCCTCCGCCTTCATCCCCGGCGGCAACTCCACGCCGGCCACGATGTAGCGGATGTTGGCCGCGCGCTGAATGGCGGGATACTGCAGGAAGTTGTGGTAGTCCACGTACGAGGCCTCGCCGGCGCCCAGCAGCTGGTTCCACCGCTGCAGCTGGTTGCCGTGCTCGCCCGCCGCCTGGTCGATGCCGAAGCGCATCAGGTAGTTGTTGACCTGCCCCCGGTAGACGGCGTCCGGCGGCACCGGCAGCACCCACACGCGGTCGCGTCCCTGCCGCGCGTCCAGGAACGCCGCCACGTCGTCCTGCGCGAACATGAAGTCCGGCGACTCCACCGTGCGAAAGTAGGGCCGCGCCACGATCCACAGGTCCGCCAGCGTCACCACCGCCAGCAGCGCGATCATCGCCGTCCGTCCCAGCCCGCCGCGCAGCCATCCCCACAGGATCGCCGCCACCGCCAGCGCGAACAGCGTGAAGCGGAAGGCGAGGCCGCCCGGCCCGGGCGCGCCGTTGGCGTTCGGCGCCGCGGCCATCATCCCCAGCACGATCCCCAGCCCCACCACCCCCGACATGATCCACGTCGCGGGGGCGAGCTCCGGGTCCGCCGGCGCCGCTGCCGCGGTCGTCGTCCGCCGCAGCGGCGTCCGCCGGGCCTCGCGCGCGTCCATCAGCCGCGCCAGCGACTCCAGCGCGATGGCCGCCATGGCGACGAGCGACATCGACAGCAGAAAGAGGGAAACGGAGGGCGCGCGGAACCGCTTCGTCCCCGGCAGCAGCTCGTAGTAGATGCGGTAGATGGGCGTCCCCGCGCCCCACGCGATGGTGAGCGTGAAGATGCCCAGCCCCAGAAAGAACCAGAAGTAGCGGTTGCGCCGGGCGTACCGGAACCCGAGGGCCACCAGCAGCAGCACCGTGGCACCCACGTACTCCGTGTGCAGCTTCATGGGATTGCTGCCCGTGTACGTCTCCAGCGAGCCCACGTCCTCCGGCACCGCCAGCGCCGTGATCTCGCGCGGGGGCATGGCCCACGACGTGGAGTACTCGTAGCCGCGCCCGCCGCCGCCGCGCGGACTCAGCTCCACGTAGTCCAGGAAGGGGAGAAAGACGACCGACGCGGCCACGAAGGCGAACGCCACCGCGCCCAGCCCGTACGCCACGCTGCGGATCCCCGCCGCGCGGCGGGTGAACGCCTTCAGGTGCCACAGGCAGAAGATGGCCCACGGCGCCGCGGCCAGCAGCAGGTAGTACGCGGTCTGGATCTGAAAGCTGAGGAGCGAGAACGCAATGGCCGCCGCCAGTCCGGCGAAGGGCGCCAGCCGCGCCGTCCGCACCCCCGCGTGGATGAAGTAGAAGGCCAGCGGCGCGAACGTCGCCACGATGATGCGCCCCTCGTGCCCCGCCAGCACCCACGACATCGTCAGCCCGGTGAACTCGAACATCAGGCCGGCCACGAACGCCACCCACCGCCGCGCCCCCAGCTCCCTCGCCAGCAGGTACGCCCCCAGTCCACCCAGCCCGAACTGGATGACGAACATCGCCGGCCACAGCCGGTCCACGGGGAACACGGCGTCCGCCAGAAAGCGGAAGGGATAGAAGGTGCTTCCCGGGTTGGCGAACAGAGGCAGGCCGCCGTACACCTCCGGCACCCACGCGGGAATGGTCCCGCTGGCAAAGCTCCGGGAGATGAACTCGTGAAAGAAGTACCCGCCCGCCAGGTAGTCCGTCCCGTAGATCTGCCTGCCGGGAAGGAACGCGGGAAAGAAGTAGATCAGCGCCAGGCCGAAGTAGATGGCCGCCGCCACCCCCACGCCCGGAAAGCGCGGCTCGGCGGCGGGCGCGGCGGCCGGCGGGGGCGCGACTTTCTGCCCGGGCGCTGCCTTGGTCGGGTTCTTCATCAGTCGTCGGTGTGTTGGATTCAACGCGCCGCGTGTTCCGCGGCGATCTGCTCCAGAAAGCGCAGGTGGTCGTTCGCCACCGCGTCCCACGAAAACCGCCGGGCAAACGCGCGCGCGGACGCGCTCACGCGGGCGCGCCGCGCCGCGTCGTCCACGAACGCCAGCGCGGCCGCGGCCAGCGCCTCCGCGTCGTCCGGCGGAACCAGCACGCCGCCCTCCGGCGGCGAGACGACCTCGGAGACGGCCGCCACGTCCGTGGCGATCACCGGCACGCCGGCCGCCATCGCCTCCGCCGGAACCATCGGCAGCCCCTCCAGCCGCGAGGGCATCAGCAGCGCCAGCGCGCCGCCCATCAGCCCCAGCACCTCGTTGCGCGAGGCGTTCGCGCGGAGCTCGATGCGCTCGCCCAGGCCAAGGCCGGCCGCCAGCTCGCGGACGCGCGCCTCGTCCTTGCCGCGCCCGGCCAGCACCAGGCGCACGTCCGGTCGCGCCGCCGCGATCCGCGCGAACGCCTCGAGCGCGGTGTCGATCCCCTTCTGAAAGAGGTCGAAGCGCCCGTAGTACAGCAGGTAGCCGCCTTCGTTGCGCTCCACGCGCGCGAACTCGTCCGGCACGCCGCTGCCCACCAGGGCGATGCGGGTGAAGGGATGGACGATGGCGCGCAGCTGCGTCTCCATCCACCGCGACGTGGTGCTGATCCACCGCGCCTGCCGCAGCCCGCGCGCCTCCGCCCGCCGGACGACGGCCCCCGTCATCCGCCCGAAGCGGTCCGCCGCCGTGGTGCCGTGCAGCATGTGGACGACGAGACCCGCGGGCGCGTGCTTCGGCAGGCGGATGGGCGTGTAGACGCTGAAGTCGAAGAGCGCCGCGTCGTAGTCGCGCCGGGCCAGCAGGCGCGTGGCGGCGCGCGCGTACGTCAGGCGGCTCCACGCGTACGGCCCCGGCGCGCCCAGCCGCACGTAGCGCACGCCGTCGATCACCCCGTCGCGGGCGCCGGGATAGCTGCCGCTGGCCACGGTGGCGTCCACGCGGCCGCCCAACCGTTTGTAGATCTCCCGCACCCGGTGCGCGCCGCCGCCGGCGACCCACGGGTTCTGCGGATCGTCGTAGATGCAGTGCAGCACCCGCATGGCCGCGCTCACCCCTCGCGCCGCGCGATGAAGAAGTTGCTGCCGATGGCCACGTCCCACGCCCACTTCATCGGCGCGCTCTCCGTCACCCATGGCCGCGCCGCCACCCATCCGCCGACCCGCCGCTTCAGCCCGGTCGACAGGGCCGTCGGGCCGGTGATCTTCTCGCGCAGGTAGTGAATCCACAGCTCGCGCGGCGAGACCATCGACCGGAACCCGTGGCGCCGCAGCATGCGGAGCACCCCGCGCCGCGTGGGGATCACTCCCACGCCGTAATTTCCCTTGCCGCCACCGCGTACGCGTTCGAAGTACCACACCTGCATGGGCCGCGGCATCAGCACCAGCCCGGCCATGGCGTAGTGCGGGTCGCTCCACAGGCTGTAGGCGGCGAACGGCTTGGGCGTGACGAGGTAGAGCACCCCGCCGGGGCGCAGGACGCGGCGGATCTCCGCCAGCGTCTTTTCCCGGTCCCGCACGTGCTCCAGCACGTTGTCCAGCACCACCAGGTCGAACGCGGCGTCGCCGAACGGCAGCGCCTCGGCGAAGCCCTGGCGCAGGTCGATGGACACGCCGTGTTCTTCGGCCCGCACGGCCCCGCGCTCCAGGCTGCGCGCGTCCGGCTCCATCCCCGCGCAGGCGGCGCCCGCCTCGGCAAAGGCGATCAGCACGCCGGCGTCGCCGCACCCCACGTCCAGCACCCGGGCGCCGCGGGGGTTGAACTCCGGTGCGTAGCGGCCCAGAGTGCGCAGGATGAAGCGGCCGCGCGGGTACTCGCTGACGTAGTGCTCGGCCCACTTGGTCCAGTTCTCGGACTGCCACCAGCGCTCGCGGTCGCCCTCCAGCATGGCGCGGTAGCGGGGCTCGCCGCCGGACGGGTCCGCCGCCGCGGCCACGGACGATGCTTCTGCTGCTCGGGCTTCCGCCACGGAAAACGGCGTCTCTGAAAGGTGGACGGGGCTCGGACGGCCTCTATTCTACTGCCCCGCGCCCGCGCGCGGCAGGGTAGACGCCGTGGAACTGCAGATCAACACGGAGGACGCCGGCCACACCGCGCGAGCGCGCGAGTCCGCGCGGGCGGGCGGAGCACAAGCATGGCCGGGTAGATTCCCCGGCCGGCGCTGGCGATCCTGCACCGGCGAAAATCCCGCGGGGCGCCTCCCTCGGAATGCAGTTCGCGGCGCCCCTGGCGAGGCTCCGGCTGCGCACCGCAACGGAATCCGCGATGATCCCGAATGGACGGCGACGGGCTGCGGACCCGGCTTGCCGCGGTGGGACGCGGCGGATAAAATCCAGGTGTTTCCTTCGCTTTTCTCCGCACATCCGCCCACTCCCATGCACGGCTTTCGTCCGTTCCTGCTTTTCTGTTCGGCTGCGGCGTTTTCGCTCGCCGCGTGCGAGAATCCGGCGGATGGCCCCGGGCCCGCCGCGGAGATACAGGCGCTCAGTGCCATGAACATCCCCCTGGCCGCGGGCGCCATGGCCGCCGACTCGCTCACCGTGAAGGTGGTGGATGACCGGGGGCGCGGCGTCCCGCGCGTCGGCGTGACGTGGCGGGGCGACCCGTCCGGCTACGCGACGGTGAGCCCGGGGACCAGCACCACCGATGGCGACGGCGTGGCGCGCGCCGCGCTGCTGGCATCGACGCGCCCCGGGCCGGCGCAGGTCAGCGCGCGGATCACGGTGGACGGGGAGCCGTCCGTGCTCACCTTCAACGTCACCGTGAGCCCCGCCCCCCTCGCCACGTTCACCATCAACCCGTCGCCGCTGGCGATGGCCGTGGGCGTGAGCCGGCAGTTCTCCGTCTTCGCCACGGACGCGTTCGGCAACCCGCTCTCCAACGCGGGCGTGCAGTGGACGTCGTCCGCCGGCGACGTGTTGGAGGTGGGGGCGGGCGGAACGGTGACCAGCAAGGCGCTGGGCTCCGCCGTCATCACCGCCACCCTGGGCGGCATCACCAGGACGGTGAACGTGTACGTGGTGCCCTCCACCATCGCCGTCTGCGAGACGGGCACGGCGGAGGTGTGCGGCGCCTGG
Source organism: Longimicrobium sp. (assembly GCA_036259455.1). Lineage (GTDB taxonomy): Bacteria > Gemmatimonadota > Gemmatimonadetes > Longimicrobiales > Longimicrobiaceae > Longimicrobium. The sequence goes on from DATABT010001129.1 coordinate 5,636, forward strand.
ACTTGGCAGGGAAGCCACTACGCCGGACAGTGGCAGGACGGCGCCACGGCGTCCATCTCCGTGCTGCGCTTTACCGCCGGCGAGGCGCAGTTCGCCCGCACCGACGACGGCAGGAACCCTGGACTCACCGCCGTCTACACCGGCACCGTCGCCGGCCACACCGCCCGGGGCGCGGTCACCTGGAGCGCGGCCGATTTCTCGCGCACGGGAAGCTGGCGCGCGGAGTGGTAGCGCTCCGCGCTGAAGCACGCGACGAGGGCGGCGCATTCGTGCAAGTGCGCCGCCCTCGTTCGTTCTATTCGTGAACGTCCGTGAAAACCGGACGCGCCCGGAATCCGTCCACTATGCAGCGTGGCCACGACCTGCACGCTTCCTCCCGCCCCCCTCTGGATCGACGCACCCATCCCATGCGCCCGAACTCGAAGCTGGCGCTGCCGGTCTGCGCGGTTTCCACGCTCGCGCTCGCCGGCTGCAGGGGCGGCCCGACGACCGCGTACCTGGACGGCGTGCCGGTGCTGCAGGCCACCGACGCGTACTACGTCTCCGGCGGGTTCGGGCTGCGGCACGACAACACCCGCACCTGGCCCGGCATGGTCTCCCGCTTCGACCTGCTGCGCTGGGGCACCTACTGAACCACGGCGAATCGTGCCACGCGTAAGTCCATGAAGTACAGATCCGTTACGCGGAAACATCCTGCGGCCGGCCGCTCCACCGGGTACAGGCCGCAACTTTCTAGTCATTCAAAGGGTAAGAATTTTGTGAGCAGGCGTGAGGAGAGCGCATCCATATCTGCATAACGGTGCAGAACATTGCCTCACCACGGCTTATTGTGCGCGCAGCCCCTGAAACGGGGTCGAGCGGCCGGCGACCGGTCCACGTTCTCGCAAACCCCAGTACATACGCCACCTATCCGCACCAACGCAACGGATAAGGATCTGCTGATCTCCGGAAACGAAGCGCTGAAACGCAGGAATTGACCCGCCCGTATGCATGCTCATACGCCGCCATGAATCGGGCGGCGGGGCGGACGGCGGGTATGGGATTGATGATGAACCCGGAGCCGGAGCGCCCCCTCCGCGATCCCGGGTGTGGTGCCGATGTTCGCACGACCGGCTTACGCCAGCAAAAGTGCGAAACATTAGAATGTGACGACGCGTTGTGGATGAGAGCGAATCCAGCATTTACGCCGTTATCCGTCCAACCATTCCCTCGTTGCAAGGAGGCGGCTGCGAAAGATTTGAATCCCCGGTACTCATGGTTTGCGCCATCTGGTGCACATCCGCGCCGGATGGATGTAGTTCCACCTCTCCCAAGAGACGCTGTATGCCACACAAGCCACTCCCCCGCGCAGGTCTCGTTGGATTCACCCTCCTGGCGATCGGGCTCGCTGCCTGCACGGACGCTCCGGTCGCGCCCACCGCCACCCCCCGGCAGGCCACCGAGGCCCGGGCGGCCGCTCGCGGGGAGCCCATCCCCGGTCAGTACATCGTGCTGTTCAAGGACGGCGTGCCCGACGTGGCCGCCACCGCCCGCGGGCTGGCCGCGGCGCACGGCGGCCGGGTGCTGAACACCTGGGAGCACGCCGTGCGCGGCTTCTCGGTGCGCATTCCCGACGCCGCCGCCGAGGCGCTGCGCAGGAACCCCCACGTGGCCTCGGTCACGCAGGACCAGCGCGTGCGCATCGCCGACGTGCAGACCAACCCCACCTGGGGGCTGGACCGCATAGACCAGCGTGACCTGCCGCTCAGCAACAGCTACACGTACAACAACAACGGCGCCGGCGTGACGGTGTACGTCATCGACACCGGCATCCAGACCTCGCACCCGCAGTTCGGCGGCCGCGCCTCCATCGGCTTCGACGCCTACGGCGGCAACGGGCAGGACTGCCACGGGCACGGCACCCACGTGGCCGGCACGGTGGGCAGCACCACGTACGGCGTGGCCAAGGGCGTCACGCTCATCGGCGTGCGCGTGCTGGACTGCAACGGCTTCGGCGACTGGAACCTGATCATCACCGGCATCAACTGGGTCACCGCGCACCACCAGGCGGGCCAGCCGGCGGTGGCCAACATGTCGCTGGGCGGCTACATGTACGAGCCGGCGGACCAGGCCGTGGCCAACTCCATCGCCGACGGCATCACGTACGCCATCGCCGCGGGCAACGCGTACGGCGACGACGCGTGCTACTACACCCCGGCGCGCGTGGCCGGCGCCCTCACGGTGGGCGCCACGGCCAGCAACGACTGGCGGGCCGACTTCTCCAACGTGGGCACCTGCCTGGACCTGTTCGCCCCCGGCGCGGCCATCACCAGCACCTGGATCGGCAGCGGTGTCGAAACCATCGACGGCACCTCGATGGCCAGCCCGCACGTGGCGGGCGCCGCCGCCCGCTACCTGCAGGCCAACCCCACGGCCACCCCGGCGCAGGTGAACGCGGCCATCATCGCCGCGGCCACCACCGGCAAGGTGCAGGACGCGCGCGCGGGCTCGCCCAACCGCCTGCTGTACGTGGACCCCGGCTCCGTCGTCACTCCGCCGGGGAACGAAGACACGTTCAACAGCAACACGCTGGGCAACTGGACCATCTACAACACCCCGGGCGCGTGGTCCATCAGCGGCGGATTCCTGCACGGCAGCGACGCCGCGCGGCAGAGCGTGGTGATCCGCAACGGCGTCAGCCTGTCCAGCGCCTTCGTGGAGGCGGAGACGGACCAGGCGAGCGACGGCGGCCTGGTGCTGCGCTTTCAGAGCAGCGGCAACTACTACCTGATGGCCATTCGCGACGACTCGTGGTACGGGCACGCGAACGTGGAGATCTACCGCGCCTCGGGCGGCTCGTTCACCCGCATCGCCGGCCCGGTGAACCTGGCCTGGACCCGCGGCGTGAAGAAGACGGCGCGCTTCGAGGCGTCGGGCAGCACCCTGCGGGCGTACCTGGACGGCGCGCTGGTGCTCACGGCCACCGACGCCACCTACGCCAGCGGCGGCCTGGGCGTGCGGCACGACAACACGCACGTGGTATCGGGGATCACCACCCGCTACGACGTGGTGCGCTGGGGGCAGGTGGTGTCGGTGGACAACTTCGACGGCACCTCGCTGGGCAACTACACGCTGTACAACACCGCCAGCGCGTGGTCCATGTCGGGCGGGTGGCTGAACGCCGGCACGTCGGCCAGGCAGAGCGTGGCCATCCGCAACGGCGCCACCATCGCCAACGGCTACGTGGAGACGGAGACGGACCAGGCGAGCGACGGCGGCCTGGTGCTGCGCTTTCAGAGCAACGGCAACTACTACCTGATGGCGCTGCGCGACGACTCGCGCTTCGGCCACGCCAACATCGAGATCTACCGCGCGTCGGGCGGCTCCTTTACCCGCATCGCGGGCCCGGTGGACCTCACCTGGATTCGCGGCGTGCGCAAGAGCTTCCGCTTCGAAGGCAGCGGCAGCACGTTGCGGGCGTACGTGGACGGCGCGGTGGTGCTCACGGCCACGGACGGCACCTACACGTCCGGCGGCTTCGGCGTGCGCCACGACAACACCCGCGCCGAGGCGGGCATCACCTCCCGCTTCGACCTGCTGCGCTGGGCGAACAACTGAGCGGATCCGCACCCCGCCGCGCGGGCTCCTGAGCCGAGCGGGGCGGGGGAGGGATGACGAAAGCGGCCAGGTACTCACTCGGGTGCCTGGCCGCTCTACATTCGACCGAAAAGCGATGTTGTCTCACGCAGAGTCAGCAGAGTCAACAGAGTTTTCTCGTGCTGATCCTCAGGCTTCTCGTTCATCCCCCTTTTGAGGAACGAGACGGGAGCCTGCCAGGCTACGGGAAAGTACTCTGCTGACTCCGCTGACTCTGCGTGAGACGTGATCCTGGAGACCATGCGAAACGCGGAGCCCCGCCGCCAACGGAAGGCTCCGCGTTCGCCGTGGAAAGGGGTGGGATCAGGGGCGCCAGGCCGGGGTCCACATTCCGATGGTGTAGGGCAGGGGAATGCGCTGGCCCGTGGACACGTGGACCACCTCCAGCTGCTGGGCGACCAGGTCCCGCGCCACGATCCACTGGTCGTCGGGCGACCAGTCGATGCCGAAGTCGTACTGGGTGCCCGTCCCCAGCATCCGCGGGAACCCGCCGGCGGACGACATCAGCAGAATGGGACCCCGGTCGCTGCCCATGAGTCCCAGGTAGGCGATGGAGTCGCCGCGCGACCATTCCGGCGCGTGGCCGGGCACGTCCTGAAGCACCAGCTGCCCCGTCTGCACGTTCATGATGCGCAGCGTGACGTTGCGGGAGTCGCCCGTGCCCTCGCGAAAGTACACCACCCGGTCGCCCGTGGGCGAGGGCGAGGGATGCGCCTGCGTGTGGTCGTCGGGGGTGAAGCCGGGGATCAGCTGCAGGCCGCCGCCGTCGGCGCGTACCCGGTACGGGTAGCCGCGGTCCCCGCCACCCGTGTAGCCGCCGAAGTACACCCACTGCCCGTCGCGCGACGGGTGAGGCCACAGCTCGCCGTCCAGCGGGTTGGCGCCCACCACCAGCGGACGCAGCGCGCCGGTGGCCACGTTCACCACCGAGGCGTGGCTCACGCCGGTGTTGAAGACGAAGCTCTGCCCGTCCGGGAACCAGCGCATGGCGCGGGCGCCCGGCGCCTGCACCACGCGCCGGTACTCCGAGCCGTCCAGGTTGAACATGTAGATGCCGTCGCTCCGCGCGGCCAGCAGGGTGCCGCGGGGCACCACGCTCACGAACACCGGGAACTGCGTGCCCCCCGCCGTCACCAGCACGCGGGTGCGGCCGAGCGCCACGCCCGTGACCGACGACCCGGCCGTGGCGACGCCGGGCGCGTCCGAAACCGTCCCCGTCACCGCGAGGGACGTCGCGTTCCCCCACCTGTCCAGCGCCGTGGCGCGCGGCGCAAAGCTGGCGCCCACGTACACCGCCGTGTCCCGCGGCAGGGCCACCGTCTGCACGGTGGCGCCCGGCTTGATGGTGAACGAAACAGTGGCCTCGTACCCCAGCGTGAGCACGCTGATCTTCAGCGGCGCGGTGATGGCCACCGGGCCCAGCCGCACGCGCACCGCCGCGCGTCCGTTGCCGTCGGTCACGGTCTGGACGGCGTTCCGGTAGTCGTCCGGCGTGGTGGCGCTAAGCTGCAGGGTCGGCAGCTCGAATCCGCCCAGCATGGCGGTGCCCGCCTCGAAGCGAACCGCCACGCCCCGCTGCAGCCGACCCGCGCTGTCGCGCACCTCCACCACCAGCGGCTGCGCCACCCACGCCTGGGCCGTGTCGCTGACCGCCGCGGTGGGCGAAATCACCGTAATTCCTTCCGGCTGCCCCGGTTCGTTCGGGTTCTCGCACGCGGCGCCGGCAAGCAGCAGCGCCGCGCACACGGCGGCGGAATGCGGCCGTGCGCGATGCATCATCATTCTCATCGGGATCGGGTCAGTAGCCGGGCAGGAGGGCAAACAATTGTATTCCGGAACACGTGCAACGATCCAGCATCCGTGATTGTGACGTCGATCACGAACAGGCGCCGCTCCTAACCTGCTTTACGCAGGCACTCTGGTGCCGACCGGAGGATCTTGCCGGCAGCACCGGGGGGCTGGATCAGTGCCGTGAACCCAGCCCCGCGGTGGCTGAGGCGAGATCCTTCTGTCGCGCGCAAGCGGTTGTCTGAACTGCGGATACCAGCATGCGCTCCCTCAGAGTGCGTTTAAGAAAATTCCTGCGCGCTTGATTTCCTGAGGGAGGCGCCGCTGGAATCCGCGTCTTCACCGGATCCATGGCGCCGACCGAAGGATCTGGCCCGCGTAACCGAGGGGCTGGCAACGCGGCAGGAGGCCGGCCCCTCAGCCGTGCGGAGTAGATCCTTCGGTCGCGCGCAAAGGATTGCGCACATTCAGGTTACGGCGTGCGCTCGCTCAGGAGATCAAGCGGGCTTCCGTCATGAATCGAGATTCTTGAGCACCCTCTCGGGACGACGCCCGCGCGGGCAGTGCGAACGAGGTGCAGCAGCACTCGTGTCAGGAACTCGACCGCGTACGGGCTTACGACGAC
>DATABT010001130.1:0-4656 GCA_036259455.1 Longimicrobium sp.
GTGGCGGAACGCAACGGCCACCCCGTCTACGTGGCCGAAGCGCACCTGTACCGTGCGCGGCTCCTGGCGATCGCGGGCGACCTGCGGGCGGCGGAGCGCGACCTGGCCGCCGCGCGGGCGGCCCAGGCACAAAGGGCGGTGCGGGACGACCGGGTGCGCGGCATCCTGAGGTCGCGGCGGCAGATGGCGGAGGCGCGCGCCCGCTTTGGCGCGGATCCCCGGGGGGCGGCGGGGGCGCTGGACTCGGCGGTGGCGTTCTTCCTGGGGCCCATGCAGAGCACGTCGCTGGCGTTTCCCGCCATGGTCGACGCGGCGCATGCGCGGCTGGCGGCGGGAGACGCGCCGCTGGCGGAAGCGCGGATGGATTCGGTGATCACGCTCCTGGAGCGGCGCCGCGACCGGGTACGCATGGAGCCCCGGCGCGCGGCCGTCTTCGAGGAGGCGCGCACCCTGGTGGACCGGGTGGCCATGCTCCGCCTGGCCGCCGGCCGCCCCGCCGAGGCGCTGGCGTACCTGGACCGCGGGCGCGCCTCGCTGGCCACGGTAGGCGCCGCCGTCTCCGGCACCCCTCCGCCGCGCGTTGCGGCGCCGCCGGGAGAGGTGGCCATCGCCTGGACGCTGGTGGCCGATACGCTGCTCACCTGGACGGTCGAGGGGGAGCGGGTGCAGGTCGCGAGGGCGGTGGTGGACACTGCCCGGCTGGCCAGCGTCATCGACCGCGTGCGCCGGCAGCTGGAGGCGCGGGCCGCCGACGCGGAGCTACGCCCCGGGCTGGCCCGGCTGTACGACTGGCTGGTCCGCCCGGTGGAGGGCCGGCTGGGAAGGCCGGAAACCCCGCTGGTGATCGTCGCGGACGGCGCACTGGGCGCGGTTCCCTTCCCCGCGCTGTACGACGCGCGGCGCGGGCGGTACCTGCTGGAGGACCACGCGCTGCGCACGGCTCCCAGTCTGCGCGAGGCGCGGCGCGCCGCGCCGCGGCCGGAGGGGGCCCCGGCGGTCTTCGTGGCGGACCCCGCGTTCGACGCGCTGCGGCACCCCGGGTTTGCGCGCCTGTCGGGGTCCGCCGCGGAGGTGAGGCAGATCGCGGCCGCGTACCCGGACGCGCGGGTGCTGGCGGACACCGGGGCCAACGGCGGTGCGGTGCGGGCCACGCTGGAGCATGCCGGGCTGGTGCACTACGCGGGACACGCCGTGTTCGACGACGAGCGTCCCGAGCGGTCCTACCTCCTCCTGGCGCCGGGCGGAGGGGCCGGGGCCACGCTCACGGCCGCGGAGATCGCCGGGATGGACCTGCGCCACCTGTCCGTGGTGGTGCTGTCGGCCTGCCAGACGGTCCGGACCGGTCCCGGACGGGCGGCCGGGTTTTCCGGCCTGGCGGGGGCATTCCTGGCCGCGGGGGCCGGGGGGGCGGTGGGGAGCCTGTGGGAAGTGGACGACGGGCTCACCCGGCCGCTGATGGTCGAGTTCCACCGCGCGTACCGCGCCTCGGCAAACGGACCCGGGGCGCTGCGCGCGGCCCAGCTCCGCCTGCTGCGGTCCGGCGATCCCGCGCTCCGCTCGCCGGCGGCGTGGGCGGGGTTCCGATACGCGGGTCGCTGAGGACAATTCACCAGGAGGAATCAATGCCGCTGCTGGAAATCGACTTCGAATGCCTGTGCCTGTTCGCGCACGACGAGACCAACGGCGACGTGCACGTGCTCATGCCGTCCACCACCCACCACGAAAAGCACGTGGTGCGCATGTTCCACCGCAGCTTCACCGGGCCGGGCGAGCAGCAGTACGGGCGCGACATGGAGGGGTGGGCGCTCGTGCTGGGCGAGCCGTCGGCCACGGCGGACACCTCGTTGCGGCCCGCCACCCACCCGCCGGACGGCCCCGAGCTGCCGGACCTGCAGCAGATCGCCGGCGCGGCGGTGGAGCGTTCGCTGCTGCAGGACGCGGCCGACCCGCGGGTGGCGGCGCGCGTCACGCTGCACTCCGGCCGGGTGACGGATCTGCGGGCCGAGGCGAGATGGGAGATCGGCGGACGAACGATCCTCCTGGCGCACAAGGTCAGGTGGGAGATCGTGGGCGTGCCCCACCAGCTCGACTGGCGGCGCCTGTCGGCCCCGGCGGACGCGCCCGTGCCGCTGGAGACCCTGATGGGCCTGGCCACGGAGGAAGAGCACCTGGGCTACCGGCTGCGGATCCGGCACGTCACGGAGAACGCCCTGGAGTCGGGCGCGCTCCTGCGGCCGGAGGTGATGAAGCGGCATTTCCGCGCCTTCTACGAGATGCTGGGGATCACACCCACGCCCGACATGCTCCCCGTTTTCATCGGACCCCCCGCCGAAGGGGTCAACTGCGGCGGCAGCAAGGCACCCGTCGCGCCGCCGTCCGGCGGTTGAGATGTCAGCGGCCGGCGTGGACGTCCCATGCCGGAAGCTTTCCCCGTCCGCATGACGGCGCACCATTCACCGGGAGAATTCAATGCCGCTGCTGGAACTGGAGTTCAATTGCCTGTGCCTGTTCGCGTACGACGAGAAGGACGGCGACGTGCACGTGCTCATGCCGGCCACGCACCACCACGAAAAGCACGTGGTGCGCATGTTCCACCGCTCCTTCGACAAGGAAGGCGAGAAGGAGCGCGGCCGCGACTTCGAGGGCTGGGCACTGGAACTGGGCGACCCGTCGAGCAAGGCCGAAACGAACCTGGTGCCGCCCACGAATCCGCCGCAGGGCACCAGGCTGGTGAACCTGAACGAGATCGCCGGCGCCACCGTGGACCCCTCGCTGCTGCGGGACGAGCCCGACGAGCGGGTGGCGGCGCGCGTTACCCTGCGCTCCGGCCGGGTGACCCGCCTGGTCTCGGAGGCGAACTGGAAGATCGGGGGCAACGTGGTCGCGCTGGCGCACCAGGTCACGTGGCAGATGCAGGGGGTCGCCCACAAGCTCGACTGGAGGCGCCTCACCGCGCCGGAGGACCAGGACCCGCCGCTGGCGTCGCTGAAGGAGCTGGATACGGAAGACGACCTTGGCTACCGCATCCGCATCTTTCACGTGACGGAGAACTCGCTTCCACCCAACTCCGGCGCGGCGCTCCAGCCGGAGCAGATGAAGCATCACTTCCGGGCGCTGTACGAGATGCTCGGCGTGCAGCCCGACGCCGACATGCTCCCCGAGTTCAAGAGCAAGCCCGCCGACGGCGTCAACTGCGGGGCCGGCCAGGCCCCCGTCAAACCGACCGGCACGTGACCAGGGGCCGGCGGGTCATCCCGCCGGCCCTTTTCGCGTCCGCACCCACCGCTCGCAAGCCGGTCATTCGCCTCGATCCACGAACTCGAAGAAGGGTAGCCAGGCGCTGCCGCGAAATAACGGAGATGCAGGACTTCCTGCGAGGGCTCACCTTCTACTACGGGTGGCCCTCCACACCTGACCAGATGCAGAATGTTCAGGCGAATTCGGTAGGAGCAGGAAACCCCGTCCTCCCTCCGTGGAGGCAGGCGGCGGGAAGGTCGGCGAGTTGGTCGAAGGCGCGGCCGCTGGAGCCTCGCCGCGGCCAGTCTGCTTCTGCACGCCCATCCACAGCCACGCGCGCCCGTCGCGCCAGCGGGTGCGCTGGAACGCCTGCGCCACGCGCACCCCGCCGCGCGGCAGCTCTTCTTCGTGGATGAGGATGGGCTTGCGCGGCTCGGCGTCCAGGCCGGCGCGCAGCAGCGAGGTGCGCAGTCGGATGCGCGGCGGCGGCGCAGGGGCGGCGTCCAGGAACCGCGGCATGGCGGGCGCGTGCAGCTGCATTCCCCGGCCATCGCCCGGCAGGCGCACGGGGACCGAAGGAAATCCAGTTCTCGGGCACGCCGTTCGTCACCCGGGTACCGCACCTGCGCCCCGGGCGCGCCCGGGACCACGGCGGGCGCGCCGGTGGCCAGCAGCCGCTCGAACTACGCGCGCGCCGCCGCCCGTCTGCACGACGCACGTTCGGGGCTCCGCGGACCGCGCCGCGTTGCGCGGCGGGCTAGGCCGGCACGCAGAGTTGGCTGGATCCAGCCGGAGAAAGTACGCAGGATGACAGTGCCTGCACCCCGTGGCGGTGGTGCCGTGCACCCGCTTCGAGTATCGTCTTTCCCGCGCATGGCACTGCAGCACGCGCGAGGTCGCGGTGCGCGGCCGGCGTCCCTGCGATTCCGAGGAACGAGATGAGCCACGCCTCCGCGCCAGCGCCGTCGGTCGAGCTCTGCTCGCCGCGCGTCCAGGACACCCGCACCGTGATCCCCAGGGGCTCGACACGGGCACGCCGGCGAGGACGCACGTTCCCCCAGGTGGAGCGAAGCCGGATGACGGACGCGAACGCGTGGGACCTCGCGGTGATCGGCGGGGGGATCGTGGGCGCCACCGCGGCCGACCTGGCGCGGCTGCGGCACCCGGAGTGGCGCATCGTGCTGCTGGAGCGCTCGCTGGTCGGATCGGGAACGACGCTGCACTCCGCCGGCACCGACCCGCCCTGGGGCCACACCCCGGCGCGCCGTGACCTCGCGCAGCGCAGCCGGACGGCGTACCGGGAGCTGGCGCGGGAGATCCCCGGCCTGCCCATCTACCCGCTCGCCTTTTTCGGCGTGGCGAGCGAGGCGCGCGCGGAGGAGACGGCCGCCGGCTTCACGGACGGCGGCGCCCGTCCCG
>DATABT010001131.1:0-6162 GCA_036259455.1 Longimicrobium sp.
AAATGACAGGTCGCGGCGTGGGCGCCGGTCATGGTACAGGGTGCGCGCTGCGCCGGATGACGCAGGAAATCGAGCGCCGGGTTTCCAGAGAAAGGCGCCCGGGGCGGACCAGCCGGCCCGCCCCGGCGCGGTGTGCGTCAGACGGTACCGCCGACGTCGATGCCGCTGCCGCCCGCACCGCGGGTGCTGCTGCGCTCGTAGCCGCGGCGGCCGAAGTCGCGCAGGGCGTCGTAGCTGCCCGCGCGCCGCCCCGAGAAGCCGCCACGCAGGTGCGGCTCCACGTCGTCATAGGCGCGGCCGGCGTAGTCGGGGTTGCGGCCCGCCACGTAGCCAAGCACGTACACCGTGCGCGCCTGGCTGTACGGCACGCCCGTGGTGCGCACGGCGTGGCCCTCGTAGTAGATGCGGCAGTCCTGCTCGTCCTCCTCCGACAGCTCGCTGGTCGTGCCGAGCAGCTTTCTGCTCGCCCAGTAACCACCCGCCACCAGCGCCACCCCCGCCAGCACGCGCTTCCACTCGAACGCGTGCCGCGCGAACTCGCGCACGCGGGCGTAGCGGTCGGAGCCGACGTCGCGCTCCAGCTCTACCTCCACCTCTTCGTACGTGCGGTCCGCGTAGGCGGGGTTGCTGGCGGCCGCGTGCCCCGCGGCGTAGCCGGTGCGCGCCTCGTCGTACGTGCCGGTGCCGCCGGCCGTCTCGGTGCCGACGGTGGTGTAGTGCCGCCGGTACTCGGGCTCGTGCAGGTCAAAGTCCTCGCCCGCGCCGCCCGTCTCTCCCGATCCGCCGGTGGAGCCCGGCCCCGGTGATCCGTCGCCCACTCCGGACGCCGAGCCGCCCGTGCCGGTGCCCACGCCGCTGGACCCGGAGAACCCGTCCGCGCCCGTGCCGTCCCCCGTCGAACCGCCGCCCGTGGAGCCGCCGGGCCCGGCGTTCGTCCCGTCAACGGGATCGCTGAAGCTCATGGTGCCTCCTTTACGCGAAGAGAAAGAATCGGGGCGGCGCCGCGATGCAGTCTTCACGCCAGCGGAGGAATCGGAAGTAGACAAAGGCGGGAGGGGCCGCGATCAGCCGATGAGCCGGCCGCCGCGGTAGATGCGCGCGCCTTCGCTGCCACCGTGCAGCACCAGCCGAGCGTCGCGGCCCCCGTAGGCGCGCATCAGGTCCAGCATCATCGGCTCCTCGCCGTGCCAGGGATAGCCGTAGACGACGTCGAAGTCCTCCAGCGGGTGCCGCAGCTCGGGATATCCCGATTCGCCGTAGCCGATGGTGCCGATGCGGTCGTCGCCCGTGCGCGAGTGGTAGCGGTAGCCCGACGGCAGAAAGCTCCCCGCGGCGAAGCGCGCCCTGGAGTCGTACCGCTCCGCAAGCTCCCGCGCCATGTGCACCAGCCGCGGGTCGAGCTCGATGCCGTACGCCTCGAAGCCCAGCAGGTCCGCCATGATGGTGATGACGCCCGTGGCCGAGCCCCACTCCAGAAAGCGCAGTCCGGGCGCGCGCAGCGAGAGCAGCGTGTGCAGCACGTGGTCGTAGTCCGCGGGGACGAACGGGTGCCAGTGGTCGCGCCGCACCTCTTCGTCAAAGCGTCGCCACAGCTCCCACCCCTCCTCGCTGAGCGCCGCCAGCCGCGCCCGCAGCGCGGGATCCAGCTCGCCGGCCAGTTCCGGTGCGGTCGTGCTCATCCGCGATCCCCGGGCGAAGTCACCTTCACTCGCCGCTCCCGCCATCGTCCGACCCTTCCAGGTCCTCGTCGCCCTGAAGGATCTCGCCCTCGCCGGCCGCCGCCTCGAGCTTCCGCTGCTCTTTCTTGGCTGCCTTCTCTTCCTTCTTTTTCTGCTTGTCGAGCTCCTTCTGCCGCTTCTCGAAGCCGTAGTTCGGTCTGCGTGCCATGCTTCCTCCCCGTTCCATGGTCATGCGCCGGCTCCCCGGAGCTGGACGCGATCGTATCCCGTGAACACAAAACAACCGCCGGCGAGTGCCAGCGGGTCCCGACCACAACAGTCCTGCAGCTTTCAGTCCCCGGAGAAAGACTCCATTCGCGCCGCGCCGGTCACGTCCTCGCCGGGGACGAGGATGAACTCGTTCAGCGAGCCGGCCAGGCGGGCCTCGCGGTACGGCCGGTACTCGTCGCTTTCATAGAACGCCATGGCCGCCTCGCGGCTGGGCCACTCGATCAGCAGCGCGATGCCCAGCGGCTCGCGCTGGCCCTCCACCTTCTCCACGCGGCCGGTGCGGGCCAGGTAGCGGCCGCCGTACCGCTCCACCATCGGCGTAACCTCCCGCACGTAGGACTCGATCCACGCGCGGTCGGTGACCTTCATCTCCGCGATGAAGTAGTGCTTCACGGCACCTCCTCGGGGTGAGGATCGGCGGATCAGCGGCGCGATTCGGCTTCGTGGACGAGGGCCTGCATGAGCACCGTGGCGGCCTGGATGAGCGGCGCGCTCATGGGGTCGCCCGCGAAGACCTCCAACGGCGCCTGGCCAAAGTGCAGCCCGCTGGGCGTGAGCAGGCTGATGCGCGCCATCCCCGGCGGCAGCGGGGGGCGCGGGCCCTCCCACGGGCCGATCTGCCGCGCCAGCGTGCGCCCCTCGGCCAGCAGCGCGTCGATGTGGGCGTCCATGGCCGTCCCCGGCGCGTCCCAGATGATGGGCGAGCCGCCGAAGTTCAGGTAGCGCGCGGAGTGGTCCTCGTACGCGGCCAGCGTGTCGAGCCCCCGCGGCATGGGCACGTCGAGAACCACGCCGCACACGTGCCTGGCCTCCGCCTCGGACGGGGCCTCGCCCAGCGCGCGAAGCGCATCCCACGCCTGCAGGTAGTGGCGCGACTCCAGCCCGGGGAGCGCCACCACGCGCCGCAGCGCCTCGCGCGCGCCGGCGGGGTCGCCGCGCTGCTGGCGGGCCGCGGCGGCGGCGAAGTGGCTCCACGGCTCCTCATCACCGCCGTTGCCGGCCCAGCGCTGCAGCGGCACGTCGCCAAACAGCGTCTCGCGCAGCCCGGCGAGCGGCGCCTCGGGCGGAGCGGGCGCCGCCTTCTTCCTGAGCCATCCGAACATCGTTCCCGTTCCAGTGCAGTGTGGTGGATGGGAGGGATCGCCCACCGCGCCCCGGTGCGCCGCGTCACGTCCCCGAAGTCCGCCGCCTCCGGCTGCACGCCCCCTATCCCGCCAGCGCGGCGCGCATCACGTCCAGCGGCGGGTCCATTCGCCACCAGCGGCGAAAGGCGGCGGCGCCCTGCTGGACCAGCATCTCCTTGCCGTCCGCGGCGGGGAGACCGCCGGCGCGCATCGCATTCGCCCAGCGCGTCCCGGCCGCCGCGTAGACCAGGTCCAGCGCCGCGCCGACGGACGGGCCGGGCGCATCCGGATCGAGCGGAAGGGGATCGGCGGAATTCAGGCCCAGCGAGGTGGAGTTGATGGCGAGGTCGAACGCGTCCCCCGCGAGCGCATCCACCGGACCCGCCACGTCGACGCGCACGCCGGGGGCGCGGAACCTCTCCGCCAGCGCGTTCGCCCGATCCACCGTGCGGTTCGCGATGACGATGCGCTCCACACCGCAATCCGCCAGCGCGCAGACGGCCGCGCTCGCCGCGCCGCCCGCGCCCAGCAGCAGCACCCGCGCGCCCGCCGGCTCGCGCCCCAGCAACGCGCGCACCGCCTCGCGCACGCCCGCGACGTCGGTGTTGTCGCCGAGAATGGCGCCATTCTCCAGCCAGAACGCGTTGCAGGCGCCCGTGCGCACCACGGCGCCGCTCGGCACGTCCACGGTGGCCGCTGCGAGGGCCTTGTGCGGCACCGTCACGTTGCCGCCGCCGCCCGCGCGCGCGATGCCGCGCAGCAGCCCCGGCAGGTCGTCCGCGGAACAGCGCAGCGCCACGTAGACCGCGTCCAGGCCGAGGGCGCGGAGCGCGGCGTTCTGGAATCGGGGAGAAAGGGAGTGCGAGACGGGGTCACCCAGCAGGGCGAACAGCCGCGTGGCGGCCGTGGGGGAAAGGCTCACGGATGGAGGATGGGGGCCAGCCGGTCCAGCGCCTGCCCGATGAGCCGGTGCAACTCGTCGTACGTCTCCTCGTACACCGCCTCGGGGCCGCCGAACGGGTCGCGGATGGAGTAGCCGTCCTCCGCGCCGCTGGCAAAGTCGCCCAGCGTGCGCGCCTTTTCCCCGCCGCCCAGGCGCCACACGCCGTCCAGGTGCGCCGGCCCCATCGCCAGTACCAGGTCCGCCCACCCCACCAGGTCCGGCGTGAGCGGACGGCTGCGGTGGCCGCCCAGGTCGATTCCGTGCCGGGCCGCCACCGTCACCGCGTGCTCCGACGCGTCGTCGCCGGGGCGCGCGGCGATGCCGGCGGAGGCCACGTTCACGTGCTTCCACCCGCGCCGCTCCACCTCGTGCCGCGCAATGCCTTCCGCCAGCGGACTGCGGCAGGTGTTGCCCGTGCAGACGAACAGGATGTTGAACGTGGTGGTCGCCGGCGTCGCGGCGGCCGACTGCTGGCTCATCTCCGGTCCCATCGCGAGGTCGTGCGCGGCTCGTGGTGCGGCACTGCAAACGGATCGGCGCAATCTACACACCCGCGCAACCCGCGTCCAATCCAAGCACCTGAAAGAGTCTATGCGGATTGCGATGATCTCGCGGCGATGGCTTCCGCGATGGGCAGGTCGCCGGGGCGGGTGACCTTCAGGTTCTCGTACGCACCCATCACCACGCGGACCGGACCGGCGTAGCGCGCGTACAGCCCCGCGTCGTCCGTCCCCGAGATGCCCTCCGCCGCCGCCCGCCGATGGGCGTGGAGGATGCGCTCGCGAGGAAAGCCCTGCGGCGTCTGTGCGTGCCAGAGGACGGAGCGGTCCAGGGTCCGGTCGATGAGCCCGCCCGCGCCGACCTGCTGAATCGTATCCGTCGCGGGCACCGCCGCGATGGCGCCGTCCCGGGCACACGCATCCAGCACGCGGTCGATGATCTCCGCGGAAACGAACGGGCGCGCGCCGTCGTGGATCAGCACGCGGTCCACGTCCGCGCCCACCATTCCCAGGCCGTTGCGCACGGAATCGCCCCGCTCCGCGCCCCCCGCCACGATGCGGATGGCAAGGTCCGCGAGCCAGGCGGGCGGATCGGCCACGTCGTCCGGCGGCAGCACGACGACGACGGACGCGATGCGGGGATGGTCGAGGAAGGGGCGGATGGCCCGCAGCAGCACGGGGACGCCCGCGATCTGCAGATACTGCTTGCGCACGGGCCCGCCAAAGCGCGTGCCCGACCCTCCCGCCACGACGACGGCCGCCGCGCGCACCGTCAGCCGAAGATGGCGGCCACGAGGGCGCGCACGTCCTCCGCCGCCACCGCGCGAATGCCCGGCGGCAGCGACTGCGGCACCGCGCGCGGCGAAAGGTACGCGGTGCGAAAGCCCATCCGCGCCGCCTCCGCCAGCCGCCGCTCCACCTGCCCCACGGGCCGGATCTCGCCGCCCAGCCCCAGCTCGCCGATGAACACCGCGTCCGACGGCGCGGGGCGGTCGAACACGCTGGACGCCAGCGCCACGGCCACCGCCACGTCCCCCGCCGTCTCCGCCAGCCGCAGCCCCCCGACCACGTTCAGGAACACGTCCAGCGCGCCGAACGCGAGCCCCGCGCGCTTTTCCAGTACGGCGAGCAGGAGCGCGAGCCGCTTCTGGTCGATCCCCGTGCTCACGCGCTGCGGCGCGCCGCCGTAGGCCGCCTTTGCCGCCAGCGCCTGCACCTCCACCAGCAGCGGCCGCGTCCCCTCCATGGTGGCCACCACCGCCGAACCGGACGCGCCGCCGTGGCGCTCGCCCAGAAAGAGCTCCGAGGGGTTGCCGACCGGCGCCAGCCCCGCCGCCGTCATGCGGAACACGCCGATCTCGTCCACCCCGCCGAACCGGTTCTTGGTCGCGCGCAGGACGCGGTTGTCCAGCCCGCCCGCGGACTCGAAGTAGAGCACCGTGTCCACGATGTGCTCCAGCGTCTTGGGCCCCGCGATGCCGCCGCCCTTGGTGACGTGGCCCACCAGGAACACCGCCGTCCCCGTCTGCTTGGCGAAGCGCTGCAGCCGCGCCGCGCACTCGCGCACCTGGCCCACGTTCCCCGGCGCGCCCTCCAGCTCGGGCGTGTAGACCGTCTGGATGGAGTCGATCAGCAGCACCTGCGGC
>DATABT010001132.1:0-4534 GCA_036259455.1 Longimicrobium sp.
GCTGTACCGGGTGGCGGTCGGTTTCATTCGTGTGGCCGACGACGTGAGCGCGATGGCGGAGTGGACCAACTTCGACGCCGCCCTCACCGAACTCGCGGCGACATGGCAGCTGATGTGGGGACGCGCTGCCGGCGGCGACGAGTCGGGCTACTTAGTCAACGCCGCTGCGGGCGCGGTCCAGTCCGTCGAGCATGCGGTCGCGTTGCCACGTCTGGGCTCGTTCCTTGAGCGGGCGATCGGCCGGCAGCGCATTCAGCGCGTCGTCGGGCATCACGAGGCTGCCCACGGAGTTGACCACGCCGTCTCGCGCGCACTGCGCGACTTCTACGAAGCCGCATGCCGCGCGGAGCACGTGCGAGAAAGCGACGCCGGAGCACTCACGATCGACGCGGATGCGCTCATTCGCCTCGCTGCCAGCTCTCCTGCGGCTGCAGTCGAGATTGCTGGCCTCGTGCCTGGCGCCGAGGCCGTCCTCAGGAGTGCGGGACTCGACGCCGTCATCACCGGGGCCGCACGCCACGCGTATGCGGTCCCGCACGATAATCCGGCGTGCTACGGGAACGATCCCGCGGTGGACGAGACGGTGCGCCCGCTCCTGCGGGCGGTCGGCGATCGGCTCGGGCCTGCATACCCGAAGTCCCAATGGCGCCGCTTTGAAGACCTGACAGTGTCCCTCGTCATGATCGCGCGGGACCTCCGGAGCGATCTCCCCGCGTTCGTGCTCAGTGCCGAAGAGCGTGGAGGAATGGGCCAGCAGGCGTCGGAAGACGACCTGCAGGAGTACATGTTCGCGGCCCTTCGGCGGGAATACGGGCGCGCAGTCCAATGGGAGCCGACGCGGATCGCTGGCGGTCGGGGGGACGCCGGGGTATTCTTCCCGGACGCGGCGTTTCCCATCGAAGTCAAGGCGGAGTACCGCGACATCACGCGCGCGCATGTGGAAACGGCATTCCTGACGCAGCCCGACCGGTACGCCGCAGACCGCGACCGGATTGCATACCTCCTGATTCTCGATCTTCGGGCTGATAATGCGCAGGCGCGGAAGGCGCTATACTCCCTCCGCGAGAGCTTCTGGGTGGATGGGCTTCCCATTGACCCGCAGATCACCGGTGCGCAGCCGAACGCTGTCGTGGTAGGGCTATTTCCGGGAAACCAGCCCAAGCCATCATCGACCACCACGTACAGCAGGCGGCCTCGCCGCAAGCGCCGCTTGGATGCGGCTATGCAGACCGATACACAACCCGGGAGTGTGGCCAATGACGATGGCGACATGTGAGGATCCTACGCATGTGACGTCCGCACATCCTGCCAGTACCGGAAGTGCGGCAATGCGTCTGCCGGGCCGGGCCAACCCTTGCTGCCCGACATCGAAGTAGACGACGTGACTGCGCGACAGTGGGGGCAAGACGGCACGAACGACCCGCGCCATGAGATCATTCGCGCGGTCGAAGACTGCCTGCGATCAGGCTGGGCGCGGGTCCATCTGTCCGGTGTGGGCCAGCGAGAGGAAGCGCTGGCAGACGCATTCCGTGGCGTTGGCGTGTTGCGTGCCTCCCGCCGGTCGACGACGAGCGTAATCGATGCACTCATCCCAGTTTCTCAGGAAAGCGCGCTACCGCGGTCGCTCAGCGTGCGCTTCGGGACCGGCGAGCTCCCCTTCCACACGGATGGCGCCCACCTGCGTGTTCCACCTCGCCTTCTCGTGCTCTACTGCGCGATGGACGAGGAACGGAGGCCGACGCGCCTCCTGCACTGGGACGCAGTCGAGAGAGGGCTGTCTGATCCGCAACAGTTGCGGCGCGAGGTGTTCCGCTATCGGAGTGGACGGGACAGCTTCCTGGACACCATCGCTGCTTCCCATCGGGAGTACGTCCGGTTGGACCCCGGGTGCATGGTGCCAGCGACTCGTCGCGCCGATACGCTGCTGGGTGAAATCCGCGAGCGCATGACGGTACTCGAAAGCGAAGACGAGATGTGGGAAGCTGGTGCCGCGCTCGTTATTGACAACTGGCGAGTACTTCATGGCCGTGGACAGGCGGAGCGCGCCGGGGCACGAGTCCTGTTCAGATTGCAGCTCGACCTCTACCCCTCTGCTCAATGACAGCTCTCGAGTACGACGCACTGTGGAACAAAGGCAAGGTGTTCATCGATCGGGCCCTTGTCGCGCGGGATGACGGAAGAACCGACGAGTACCACCTCTGGGCGGCCGTCGCGCTGGAGCTGCTCGGGAAAGCGTCTCTTGCACGTGTGCACCCGAGTCTGGTCGCAGATCCTACGCATTTCCCAAGCATGCTTGCGGCGGTCGGGCACCAGCAAGCCGCGGACGTGAAGTCGGTTACTGCGAGGACGCTATTCTCGAGGCTTGGGAGCGTAGTTCCAGGCTTTGATGACAGGATGCAACGCGAGTGCAACACCATTGCCGAACGCAGGAACGCTGAGTTGCATTCTGGCGAATCTCCGCTGACCGGGATCAGCGAGCGAGCCTGGGTGCCGTTCTACTGGCGCGTTGTCAACGTGCTTCTCGCGCAGCAGGGCCGCACCTTCGAAGAACTTGTCGGTGACGAGGAAGCGCCTCGGATTCGGGAGATCCTCCGTAGCGCTGCGGAGTTGACCCGTCAGACCGTGCTTGCACGAATCGCGCGCCGGGCGGCCGCCATCTCGGAGCGCTACCCAGCAGACGGACGGGAAATTCGTGAGGCCATCCGTCGGGCGGCGGCGCGGCCACTGCCCACGAAGTATCAGGGTGACGCGGATGCCTTTGAGGAGGTAGGGTGCCCCGCCTGTAACATGAAGGGGTGGTTATTCGGCGCCGTTGAGCATGAAGAGATCCGCGAGGTAGAGGTGGATGCGGACCCCGAATGGGGTCCGATGATGGCTGAGATATTGGAGGTCACATACTCCTCTGAGCGATTCCTTTGCTCCGAGTGCGGCCTGACGCTCGATGGACATGAGGAGTTGAGATTCGCGGGCCTCCCGTCAGAGTTTGTGCAGGAGGAGGAGCACGAGCCGGACTACGAGCCAGAGTACGGAAACGACTGAGGGCTCATCAACCCTGGGTCTGCTGGCGATGGGCGCCATTTTACGTTATGAGCTACGCTACCAATCAGGTGAGGCGCGGACAGGTTCCCGTTCAGTCGAGTGACCTTGCAGAGACCCACCATGCCGCTCGCAGGTGTGACAGGGCGGTCGCCAGAGGAACGGGGCTGTCCTGGATGCACTTGCACCCCACGCGAGAGGCTCCCATTTTTGTAACGCAGGTTGTCACGCTACCCCCGGAGGCGGATCGACGGCCAGCAGCGAAAGGGACAGATTGGGCAGGGTTTTCGACGCCCAATGACGCACAACGACGGAGGGCCGAGGCCTGATAAGCGTGAGGTCGGTAGTTCGACTCTACCCAGGCCCACTAGCCCTAAGTGATAGCCCCGGTACCATTTACATGGTGTCGGGGCTTTTGCTATTTCCTGCCTCTGCACCCCCAGGTGTTAATTGGGCCCGGTTTCAGGCCGCCGGCCGTCCGAGGCGCCGCACCGCCTCCGGCATCTCATCGAACGAGACTTCATCGTAGACCCGCCGCAGCGTCTCGTGGGTGGTCCCGGTCAACGCCTCCTGCCCCTTCGGCGCCAGCTCCTGGAACTCCCTGCGGCGGACCCCCGCCCGCTTCTGACCGTGGAACCCCAGCCCCTTCACGTCCATCCCGGCCCACACCTTCGCGCGCTGTAGGTGCCGCCTCCGGCGACGCCGGCGAGCTGCGATGTGCACGCCGGAGGGGAGGATGCGGATCATCGTCGTACTCCGGGGTGGTGTGCGAAGGCCCGGCGAGCACGCTCGCCGGGCCTGTCGTCCTGTCCGTCAGCGGTTCAGCGGCTCAGTACTGCGGGTTGCCGATCCGCTCCGAGAGCGACGGGATGAAGCACTCCGCCGTCTTGTAGGTCCCCCACGAATTCACCGGGTGCGTCCCGGTCTTGAACTCGTCGATCCCGTACTGGGCCTTGTAGCGGCGGATGTCGCCGAGGCGGTGCCCGTCCAGGAAGAAGTCGCGCCGGCGCTGGTCCCACAGCGCGGCCAGGAACTCGCCGGCCGTCGGCGCGTCGAGCGCCGCCTGCCCACCGACCGCACGGCGGCTGTTGACGAACTCGAGGTTGGCCGCGTTCAGGCCCTGGGCCTCGGCGATGATGTACTGCGCCTCCAGGCCGGAAGCCAGCCGGATGGAGGTGGTCTTGCTGAACTCAGCTGGCGTCGCGGCCGAGTACCCGGAGTGCGACGGCGCCAGGCGCGGAGCGTACAGGATCGCGTCCGGGCTGTGCCCGCTCTGCGCGGTCGCGTTGTGGCGGATACGCGGGTCGTTCAGGTTCCGGAACTTCGCGGCCACGCCCAGGTAGCGGCCGCTGCCCGTGCCCGCGAAGAACAGGCGGTTGTTCTGGTACGCCTTGTTCTCCGAGTAGTTGACCCAGAAGCTCCACCCGGCCGGGACCCCCGATGCATACTGGATCGCCGCCGCCCGGTCGCCCGCCTGCAGCGACGCGCGGGCGGCACC
>DATABT010001133.1:0-5881 GCA_036259455.1 Longimicrobium sp.
CGGCGATCGGAACGGTTTACGACACAACTTTGACACTCACGTCGGCACGCTAATGGTCCGCCACAGGGGTCCGCAAGCTTTCCTTTGTTCACCCCGCGTCCGCCTTCGGCCGGCGGGGCGCCCGAGGCGCGCGCGCATGCACGCGACAGGCGGGGCGGGCGCGTGAACGTCAGGCGCAGGGACCTGTTCCGCCTGCCCTTTCTGGCCGCGCAGGAGCGGCTGGAGCCCGTGCACCGGCGCCCCACGCCCGCGCCCGGCAGCGAGCCCGGCGTGCTGGTCTCGGAGCCCGGCGCCGCGCCGCCCGCCGTGACCGTGATGGCGTACGGCCCGCACGAGCTCACCGAGTGGGCCATGGACGACTGGGAGATGCTGCGGGCGATGCGCGGCAAATGGCCGGTCGTGTGGGTGAACGTGAACGGCGTGGCGCATGCGCCCACCCTTGCCGCCATCGGCGACATCTTCGGGCTGCACCGGCTGGCGCTGGAGGACCTGGGCGACGTGCGCCAGCGCGCCAAGGTGGAAGCGTACGGCGAGGACACGCTGTTCGTGATCGTCCGGATGGCGCGGCTTGCGCCGGAACTGGACCTGGAGCAGGTGGGCGTGTTCCTGGGGCGGGACTTCGTGGTCACGTTCCAGGAGCGCCCGGGCGACGTGCTGGACCCGCTGCGCCAGCGCATACGCACCAGCCACGGGCGCGCGCGGCAGAGCGGGCCGGACTACCTGGCCTACTCCGTGATCGACACCATCGTTGACCACTACTTTCCGGTGGCCGAGGCGTACGCCGACCGGCTGGACGCGCTGGAGGAGGAGATCGTTCACCACCCGTCGCGCGACGCCATGACGCGGCTGCACACCATCAAGCGCGAGCTGATGTCGCTGCGGCGCGCGGTGTGGCCCATGCGCGACGCGCTCAACCAGATCGTGCGCGAGCCCGGCCCGCTGGTCACGAAGGAGTCCGTGGTCTACTTCCGTGACACGGCGGACCACTGCTTCCAGGTGCTGGACCTGGTGGAGACGTACCGCGACCTGGGCAGCTCGCTCACGGACCTCTATCTCAGCAACGTGAGCAACCGCATGAACGAGATCATGAAGGTGCTCACCGTGTTCGCGGCCATCTTCATCCCCCTGGGCTTCATCACCGGCATCTACGGGATGGACGTGGACCACCCCACCCGCGCCTGGTGGTGGAGCCTGCCCTTCGTGTTCCTGCTGATGGGGATCACCGCGCTGCTGCTGCTCGGCTGGTTCGCGCGCAAAGGCTGGCTGGGCGAGGACCGCTGATCAGGAATCCCTTTTCACGCAGAGCAGCAGAGAGGCAGAGGAGCGGAGAACGAAAACGGTTTCTCTGCTCCTCTGCCTCTCTGCTCGCTCTGCGTGAATGCAGTTGCTCTTCTGCCGTCAGTATATGTAGACGGGTGTGCCCACGGGCGCGTTCGCGAACACGAACTCGATGTCGTCGTCGAACAGGCGCACGCAGCCGTGCGTGCCCCAGAAGCCCACGGCCAGCGGATCGTTGGTGCCGTGGATGAGGATGCCGTCGCCCGTGTCGAGCTTGAACTTGCCCAGCACCTCCGGGATCTGCCGGTTCACGGTGCCGAACGGAGGAATGTACATCACCCCGCCGTACACCAGCGGCCGCTCCGCCGGAATGGTGTCGAACTGCGTGCCCCGCTGCACACCCAGGTAGCGGCCGCGGCGTACCACACGGCTGCCGTCTTCCAGCCGGATGCCGGCGGCAGGGAACTGGCGCAGCGGGCCGTCGTGCAGCCCCTCGTAGTGCCAGTCGGGCGGCACCCACAGCGGGTTCTCCTGCTTGGCCAGCACCGTCCGGCGGCCGCGCGGCGTGGAGAAGTCGCGCATGCCGATGCCCAGCGGACCGCGCACGATCCCCATCCCCACCCCCGCCGCCGCCTCGATGAGCGTGTCGCGGCCGTCGATGAGCCACAGCTTGCGGTCGTAGATGGAGACAACGATGCGCCGCCCCGTGGCCGCGTTGGCCACCCGGCGCCACCGCGCCCACTCCACGCTGTCGGCCCGGTTGCGCGGCGCGGTGGGCGCGGGGTCCGGGTTGTCCACGCCAATGCGGCGCAGGCGGTCGGCCATCAGCTCTTCGCGCGTGACCAGGCCGCGTGGACGGTTGTCCTCCGGCTCGGGAACGGTGTCGCGCGGGGCCTGCGCCATCGCGGGCGCGGCGATGCAGAGCGCCGACAGGAGGGCGAACCCCCTGGCGCGGAAGCGGTGAACCTGCGGGAACATCTGCTTGACTCCTGGGACCGTGTACGACGCGTTCGACCTGTGAGTCTGGCGAAAACATCCGCCCCGTCAATAGGGACTGATGCTCCGCTGCCTCCCCTGCGGCGGCGCGGAGCGGAAGAAACGCGGAGGGGAGGATGCGGGTTTCAGGCCAGCCGCCCCGGCGGCCGTCCGCCACGTGCCTGACGACCAGGCTCCGGCGGTGTCACGGATACCGCCGCCGGCCGAGAGAGTTCCGGTGGATGCCGCAACCCGGGAAGGCTCCTTTCGTCCACTGCTGATTTTTCTGATACCATTTCTTCGAGTCCGCTGTGAAGTCCGGGCGCGATGATTCAACGCAGGGTACGCACAGAACAGAAGGAGTTCGCGGAGAAGGATGTGATCCTCCTCCGCGAACTCTCTTTTCTACTCTGCGCACTCTGCGTTGATTTGTTTCCTCCGTTCTGCACGGAAAACGGGAGGAATTGGTACGAGTCGTTCGGCGCTGCGCTCACCACATTCAATGAAATCAGCCGTTCAACCTTCCCCCACCGTTTTGGGGGGGCGGCTTTCTGACGTGATGGAGGGCGCCCCGCGTGTGAGTTTCCTTCGAAATGACACCCGCGGGGTGGTCCGCTTCGTCCCCGGGTTCGCGGAGCCGTGCACGATGCACAATGCTGCCGCAGAACGCACGACGCTCCGTCCCGCGCGCGAAGGTGGACATTTGGGCCGCCAGAGCGGGCTCCTGCGCCTTTCTTGCGGATGAACCCAGCAATGGCGCGGTGAATGCCGTAATCCGACGTTATCTGCTACGAGATTTGACGGCAGATGGTGGCGGCGGTATACTCAGTGCATCCAATTCCAGGGCTGCTCCCAACAGGCCCGCCTCTGCCGCGCGCGTGGAATGCACGTCCCCCGCCGCGCATCCCATGGTTTCCGTTTCGCGACACCTTGGGAGAAACAAAGCCTGCCGCCCGGCGCGTGTTGCGCCAGCCGGCCATCCACCGCACCCGCACATCCGTCCCCCCCGACCCGGAGCCTCACGTTGCATTGGACGTTTCTGGCCGGCCGCTCGTCCGGCGCGGCGGCGCTCGCCCTGTTGCTGGCGGCCTGCGGCGCCGCCGGCGGCGAGGTCGCCATCGGCACGGCGGGCCCGTTTGAAGAGGGCTACGCCCGCATGGTCCGCCGCGCGGTGGAGATGGCGGCGGAGGAGATCAACGCCGAGGGCGGCGTGCGCGGC
Organism: Longimicrobium sp.; assembly: GCA_036259455.1. GTDB lineage: Bacteria > Gemmatimonadota > Gemmatimonadetes > Longimicrobiales > Longimicrobiaceae > Longimicrobium. The sequence continues at coordinate 3,473 of DATABT010001133.1, forward strand.
AGCCGCCTGTCCGTGATCGCCCACGACGACGGGGGCGACGGCGTGAAGGCCGCGCAGATCGCCGAGCAATTCCTGGCCGACCCGCGGGTGAAGGCGGTGGTGGGGCACGCCAACTCCGGCGCCATGGTGGGCGCGGCCCGCGTGTACGACCGGGGCCTGGTCTCCGTCATCCCCAGCGCCACGTCGCCCGAGCTGACCGGTGTGTCGCCCTGGGTCTATCGCGTCACGACCAACGACTCCACCAACGGCGCCAACCTGGCCCGCTTTGCCGCGGGGCTGAACGCGAAGCGCGTCGCCGTCCTCTACGAGAACAACGTGTACGGCCGCGGCCTCGCCAACGCCTTCCGCGCCGCGTATCCGCGCGAGCTGGTGGGCGTGGACCCCATCGCCGGTGACGGCAGCCTGGTGGAGCCGTTCATCTCCTACTACAGCCGGGTGGCGCCTGACCTGGTCTTCGTGGCCGGGACGGAGCTGAGCGGGGGCGCGCTGCTGCGCGAGGCGCGGCGGCAGGGCTTCACCACGCGCTGGGTGGCCGGCGACGGGTGGTCCGGCGTGGTGACCGACACGGCCGGCAGCGAGGGCGTGTACGTGGCCGTTCCCTTCTCCATTCGCGACACGCGCGCGGAGGCGGTGCGCTTCGTGGACGCGTTCCGCACGAAGTACGGCGTGGAGCCCGACGCCAACGCCGCCATGGCGTACGACGCCACCAGGCTGCTGGCCAGGGCGATGACGGAGGTCGGCTTCGACCGCGAGGCCATTCGCGGCTACCTGGCCACCGTGCGCGGCGCGCGCTCGTACGCGGGCGTCACCGGACCGCTCCGCTTTCGCCCCGACCGCGATCCGGACCGCAGCGGCTTCGTGATGATGCAGGCCCGCGGCGGCACCCTTGTTCCCCTGGAGGCCCAATGACGCGCCGACTGTGGTCCGGCATCCGCAGCCGGCTGGTGCTCGGCTTCGGGATCGTGCTCGTGCTGCTGGCCATCGCCGGGGGCGTGGGATGGCGCTCGATGACGGTGCTGAGCGGCGCCATTCGCCACTCCATGCAGGGCGTGGAGCAGGACGCCCGCCTTTCCGTGACCCTGTCGACGGACGTGGCGCGGGAGATCGCCGTCGCCGCGCGCTACATCGAGCACGGCGGGGGCGCGGCGGTGGAGTTCGACTCGCTCCGCTGGCAGACGCACCGCACCCAGCGGCAGCTGCTGCGCCGCGACGGGCAGACGCAGGAAGAGGTGGAGCTGGTCGTGGGCATCGACCAGCGGCTGTCGGAGGCGGAGGTGCGCTACGTGGCCGCCCGCCGCCTGGCCGAGCTGGGCCGCGACGCCGAGGCCGCCGCGCAGACGGACACGGCGCGCGCGATGGAGGCGGAGATGCTGGGCGACCTGAGCAGGCTCGCGCAGGTCAAGGGCGCGCGCGTGGCCGCCGCGGAAAAGGAGCTGGAGGGCGACGCGGCGGCGTGGCGGCTGATCCTGGCAGGGCTGCTGCTGACGGCGCTGGTGATCGGGTGCGGCGTGGTGTACGCGGTGCTCCGCTCCATCACGGGCCCGCTGGACGTGCTGGCCGCGCACGCCGGCCGCCTGTCCGAAGGCGACCTGACGGCGCGCACGGAAGGCCGCCTGCCGGACGAGCTGCACATCCTGGCCACGGCGATGAACCGCACCAGCGACTCGCTCTCGCGCATCGGCGCGGGGGCGGCGCAGGCGGCGGACGGCATCGCCTCGTCCGCGGACGACCTGACGGCGATCAGCACCCAGCTGGCGGCCGCCGTGGGCGAGGTAACGGCGTCCATCGAGCAGGTGTCGGAGGGCGCCACGGGGCAGGTGCAGCAGCTGCGGCGGGTGGATACGGCGCTGCGGGCCATGCTGGAGACGGCGCAGCGGATGGTGGCCGACGTGCGCGAGGTGGCCGGGCTGGCCGCCAGCATCGAGCACCAGGCGCAGGCCCGCCGCGCGGAGACGGAGCGCACCATCGGCACGCTCTTCAAGATCAAGGCGACCGTGGAGGCCGCGGCGGAGGAGACGGTGGCGCTGAACGCGGCCGTGGCCGACGTGAGCAGCTTCGTCCGCACGGTGAACGACATCGCCGAGCAGACCAACCTCCTCGGCCTGAACGCCGCCATCGAGGCCGCCCGCGCGGGCGACGAGGGGCGGGGCTTCGCGGTGGTCGCCGACCAGGTGCGCAAGCTGGCCATGCAGGCGCGCGAGGGGGCGGAGAACGTGGCCTCCATCACCCGCACCATCACCCAGCGGGTGAACAGCACCGCGGCGGCCATGCAGGCGGGCGCCACGCACGTGGAGGAGATCGAGCGCGTGGCCCACGCGGTGGACGGCGCGCTTACCACCATCGTGCACGCGGCGGAGCGCACGCGCGTGGCGGCGGAGCGGGTGACCGGCCCGGCGGAGGGGAACGCCG
>DATABT010001134.1:0-1670 GCA_036259455.1 Longimicrobium sp.
TACCGCGGGCGCAAGCTGGCCATGCACACGGGGAGCATCGACGGGATGAGCGCGCTGGTGGCGATGGTGCCCGAGGAGCGGCTGGGGCTCGTGGTGCTCATCAACCTGGACCATGCGGAGCTGCGGCACGCGCTGATGTACCGCATCATCGACGCGTACCTGGGCGGCCCGGAGCGCGACTGGAGCGCGGAGCTGCGGCCGCTGTACCAGAGCATGACGGAGCGGTTCGAGGCCGAGCGGCGCGAGCGCGAGTCGCGCCGCGTGCGCGGGACGCGGCCGTCGCTGCCGCTGGCCTCGTACGCCGGCGCCTACGCGGACCCGGACAGCCTGTTCGGCCGGGTGACGGTGCGCGCGGAGGGGAACCGGCTGGTGGCGAGCATGGCCGGCGGCGCGATGACGGGTGAGCTGGAGCACTGGCACTACGACGTGTTCCGCGCCCGCTGGGCGGATGCGTCGCTGGGAACGAGCTTTCTCGTTTTCACGATCGATCCGGAGGGGCGCGCGGGCTGGGTGCGCATCGACGGCCGCCAGCTGAACCGCGTGCGCGAACCGGCGCCCGCGGCATCGCAATGATGCGCCTCGCACGGAGTGAGCGGAGTTCGCCCGTGCCGAGTCCGTGGGTCCGATGCGCAGCGTGACTGGGTGAAGATCGGGCGACGCCCCGGGGCGACCCGACAGGGGGATCCCGGATCCTCTCGTCGGCGCACGTTATCTCCTGCCGCCCGGGTTGGAACCCGGGGCTACGAATGCCATCAGCCCGGTTTCGGCGCCGCTGACGCGTCGCCGAACCGGGCTTCACCTCCTCGTGCATTCCGGGTCCCAGCGGTGGCGCGGGGCACCTGCCGCATCACAGTCCGCGCAGGCGGACTTCGTGATTTTCCAGCCGCGGTTTCAATTCAATCCCCCGTCGTGATGCAGGGGCAACGATCCCCGCCTACCGCACGTCCACGAACCGCAGGTTCTCCAGCAGGTGCTCCAGGTGGGCGCGGCCCAGGTTGGACCACACGTTGTACAGGCAGTCCTGCCCCTGGACGCGCAGGTAGGCCAGCTGGTTGGGCCCGGTGCCCCCCTCGGGGCCGTATCCCGCGCTGCTGCCGTCCGCCCAGGCGCGGCGGTGCGGCCACTCGTCGTACGACGGGTCCGACGCGCGGCTCCCCGTTCCCGCGACACCGAACGCGCTGCGCAGCCCCGGCCGGTCGTACGCCACCGCCCATCCCCCGGAGAAGGTGGCCGCCCGCGGCGTGGCTCCCGCGCCCTCGCCCAGGCTGGCGGGCGCGACCAGCGCACAGGTGGCGCGGTTCTCCGCCCTGCGCCACTCCGCCGCGAACACGCCCGGCACCGCGCCGGCGGCCAGGCGCTCCCCGGACCACGGCGCGGGTCTCAGCGATGGGGGCGGCGGTGCAGGCTGCGTCTGCGACGGGGGCGCAGCGGGCGGGGCCGTGCTCACCGGCGGAGGCGGCGCGGGAGGCGACGGCGTGCTCCGCGGGGCCGGTGCGCACGCCGCCACCAGGAGCAGCGAACCGGCAAGAAGGGCTGGCTTCACGATCGACACGTTTCCCGGACCTGGATGAAAGGAATCCGCCGCCGGCGCGTGCCGGGGCTCGCTGGACTCCGTCATCGAGCGCAAGTCACCTGCCAGCAACAGTTTCGGCGAGATGTCGGAGCGCTCG
>DATABT010001135.1:0-3124 GCA_036259455.1 Longimicrobium sp.
GCGATTCTCCGGCGGCGAATTCATTATTCATTCGCTCTTGGAAGCGTGCTGCACGATCTGGGGGCCGATTCGCAGACACCGCAGCCGATTGCGGCAAACGAAAAGGCCCGGCATCACGCCGGGCCCTCCATCACTCCATCACTCCATCACTCCATCACTCCATCACTCCATCACTCCATCACTCCATCACCCTCTCACTCCGCCGACGAATCCCGCTCCCCCTCCGCCTGCGAAGGCTTGTCTTCCGGCCCGTCCAGCCGCCGCTCCGTGGGCGTGGTGGGCCGCTCGGGCTCCGGCTGGCCCTGCTCGTCGGCCGTATGCGGGCTCTTGTCTTCGTAGCGCGGGTCTCTCACCGTTTCCTCCGGGGTCTCGTCGGCTTGCCGGGCTCCTGCACGGCCGTGGAATCCAGCCGCGTGGCGTCCGCGTCCGCCGGAGGCTCCACGCGGATGGACAGGGGCGGCTCCGCGGCGACGGGCGCCGCCGCCGCGGCCTGCGTGTCCCCGCCCACGGGCGTGGGGGGCGGCGTCTCCACCACCCGGTCCGGCGCGGGCTCGTGCGTGCGCGGCGGCAGCCCCATGATCTCGCGCAGCTCGCCCTCGTCCACCACCTCCTTTTCCAGCAGCCGCCGGGCGAGCACCTCCAGCACCTCGCGGTCCTGCGTCAGCAGCCGGCGCACCCGCTCATAGGTCCCGTCGATCAACCCCCTGATCTCGCGGTCGATCTCGCGCGCCGTCTCTTCGCTGTAGTTGCGCTGCGAGGGCATGCTGCCGTCGGACTGCAGGAACTGCGTGCGCCGGGGGCCGGCCAGGTTCACCGGGCCCAGCTCGCGTGACATGCCGTACTCCGTCACCATGCTGCGCGCCAGCTCCGTCACCCGCTCCAGGTCGTTCCCCGCGCCCGTGGAGATCTCGTTGAACACGATCTCCTCCGCCACGCGCCCGCCCAGCAGCACCGCGATGCGGTCCATCAGCTCCTGCTTGCTCAGCAGGTAGCGGTCTTCCGTGGGCAGCTGCTGCGTGTACCCCAGCGCCGCCACCCCGCGGGGGATGATGGAGATCTTGTGCACCGGGTCCGCCGTAGGCACCCGCTCCGCCACGATGGCGTGCCCCGCCTCGTGGTAGGCGACGATCGTGCGCTCCTTGTCGTTGATCAGGCGGTTCTTCTTCTCCAGCCCCGCGATAATGCGGTCCACCGCCTCGTCCACCTCCAGCATGCTCACGGCCGACTTGTCGCGCCGGGCCGCCAGCAGCGCCGCCTCGTTCAGCAGGTTGGCCAGGTCGGCCCCCACGAACCCCGGCGTGCGCCGCGCGATGCGCTCCAGGTTCAGGTCCTCGGCCAGGGTGATCCCCTTGCTGTGGATCTTCAGGATCTCCAGCCGCCCCTGCCAGTCGGGCCGGTCCACCAGCACCTGCCGGTCGAAGCGCCCCGCCCGCAGCAGCGCCGGGTCCAGGATCTCCGGCCGGTTGGTGGCGGCCATGATGATGACGCCGATGCGCGGGTCGAACCCGTCCATCTCCACCAGCAGCTGGTTCAGCGTCTGCTCGCGCTCGTCGTTGCCGCCAAGGATGCCGCCCGGCGTGCGCGCCTTGCCCAGCGCGTCCAGCTCGTCGATGAAGATGATGCACGGCGCCTGGCTCTTGGCCTGGGCGAACAGGTCGCGCACGCGCGCCGCGCCCACGCCCACGAACATCTCCACGAACTCGGCGCCGCTGATGGAAAAGAAGGTCACCCCCGCCTCGCCCGCCACCGCGCGCGCCAGCAGCGTCTTGCCCGTTCCGGGAGGACCCACCAGGAGCACGCCCTTGGGAATCTTGGCGCCCAGCTTGGCGAACTTCTCCGGCGTCTTGAGGAACTCCACGACCTCCTGCAGCTCCACCTTGGCCTCGTCCACGCCTGCCACGTCGCCGAAGCTGACGCCCGTTCCCTCCTCGCCCACGATGCGGGCCTTGCTCTTTCCGACGGTCAGCACCCCCTGCGTGGGGTTCATCCGCCGGAACATGAAGACCCAGAAGCCGATGATGAGCAGCAGCGGGAACAGCCACGCCAGCAGCACCCCCCAGCGCCCCTCCTCTACCCCCGTGTAGGGAATGTTGCGCGCCTCCAGCAGCTGGATCAACTGGTCGTCCTCCACGCCGGGTAGGATGGAGCGCCAGCGGTCGGGCCCGTCGCCCTTGCTGATGGTGGTGTCGGGGATGGCCTCGATGCTGGTGGTGCCGATGCGCACCTCCTTCACCTGGCGGTCGCTGATGCGGTTCTTGAGCTCGCTGTAGGGAATGGTCCGCGCGCGCGCGGGCGCAAAGAACTGGTTCAGCAGCAGCAATCCCAGGAACAGGAACAGCAGCGGGGCGAGCGAAAAGCGCGGCGGGCGCGGCCCGGACCGGGCCCTGCGGTCGCGCGTGGACTTGCGGCGCTCTGAAAAGTTGGGTTCGGCCATGCCCGCCGGGGGCGCAAACTCCGGACCATGGGCCGGGGAGTGCGGGAGTAGGTGAACGGGTGAACGGGTGAACGGGTGAACGGGTGAACGGGTGAACGGGTGCGATACAGTTCCTGCCTCCACACCCGGATTGTCATTTCTAAGGAGCGCCCGCTCGATCCCGGGATCGCGCTGATGCCAAGGCACGGCCGAGAAATCTACTTTCCCGGCCTCGAAGTCTGCCCCTACGCACCGCAACCCGCCTGCCGGAAGGGGTACACCACCGCACCTGGCCCGCGGCTGCCGAAGCCGGGTGACATGGCAGTCCTCCTTGCACCCCGCGTCGCCGACCGCCCGAACACCAGAGAAAACAGGTCCGAGCCCCGGACTAGACCAGTCGGCGGCACGAAAATCCTGCATTGGCAGTGATCGCGCGCGCCTTCGTCGAAATGACAGCGGCGCGGTCGGGTGCAACCCAATCGACGATGAACCAGAAAGAAAAGGTTCATGGCGGATTTCGTTGCACGCACGAAGTCTGTGCCGTGAGCTGTCATTTCGAAGGAGGCGCCCACGAGGACTTGGCTCATGCAGGATCTTGTCGCGCCGACTGAGAAATCTACTCACCCACGCTCATGGCTGGCCGCACGTCCCGGGACCCGCCTCCCATGCGCCCACGGCTCGGTCCTCGACCCGCTTCCGTGCGGCGCATGG
>DATABT010001136.1:0-7096 GCA_036259455.1 Longimicrobium sp.
CTTCTCCCCTCCACGCCGCCGGCGACGTAGATTGGCCCCAGCCGAGGCCGCCGCGCCGCCCGTCATCCACATCCGCCGTCACCCATGGGCCTGCTGACCGCGCTGACGCAGAACCGCGCCTTCACCGATCCGGAAGCCGAAGACCCGCGGCTGCGGGGGCGCAGCTACTCCGTCCCGTTCGCGCAGGTGTGGGACGCGGCGCTGCAGATCGCGCAACGGACGCGCGGGTGGACCATCACCAGCAGTGACCCGCGGGCGGGGGAGATCGTCGCCCAGGCGACCAGCCGGGTGTGGAAGTTCACGGACGACGTGTGGATCCGCCTGTCCCTGGACGAGGACGGGCAGACCCGCGTGGACCTTGCCTCGGCGTCGCGAAAAGGGGGCGCGGACCTGGGGACCAACGCCCGGCGCATTGCCCGGTTCTTGCGGTCCCTCGACGCCCGGCTTTTCGGAAGCAAACGCGCAAACCGTTAGACCGAAAGCAGTTGGATGCCACTCACGGACGTCAGGAAGCCCTCGCAGCAGCTCGCCGATCGCGTGCCGGTGCTCCCCATCCGCAGCACCGTCGTCTATCCCTCCGGGGCCACCGCCCTCCAGATCGGCTTCGCGCCCAACGTGGAGGCGCTCAACGCGCATCCCGAGCCGGAGCTCATCGTCGCCATCGTCAGCACGCTGGACGACGGGCAGGACATCCCGCCCCGCTCGCTGGAAAAGGTGGCAACGGCGGTGCGCGTGCTGGATCGGCTGAACCTGCCGGGCGGGACCATCCAGACCACGCTGCAGGGGCTCAAGCGCATCCACCTGGACGACGTGCGCTTCCAGGACGGCTTCTACACGGCCCGCGTGCGCGCGGTTGACGAAAAGGGACTGTCGCCGGACGCCGCGGAGCCGGTCGTGGAGCGCATCCTCACCACCGTCTCCGGGCTTGCGGCCAAGGTGGACCGCGTGCCCGACGAGGTGCCGCGCATCCTGCGCATGAACCTGGGCGACCCCGGCCGCTTCGCCGACCTGGCCGCCACCCTCTGCAACCTCAAGCTCCCCGACCGCGACGCCGTCCTGCAGGAGCTGGACGTCCGCAGGCGGCTGGACCTGGTCCTGCAATCGCTCGAGCAGGCGTGGGAGCGGGCGCGCGAGGTGGAGGCCGTCGCGGGGGGAGACGAGGGGCCCGCCACGGCAGAGGGACAGCACCAGCAGCGCTCCGGCCGCGACCGCACCTCGGAGCTCCGCCGCCGCATCCAGTCGCTGCAGGCGGAGCTGGGCGAGCTGGACCCGCTGGAGCGCGAGGCGGACGAGATGCTGCGCAAGCTGGAGATGGCGCGGCTTCCCCAGCGCGTGGCGGCCGCCGCCCGGCGCGAGGCGGAGCGGCTGCGCTCCAGCAGCACCACGGCGCAGGAAGCTACGGAGATCCGCGCCTACCTTGACGCGCTGATCGCCGTCCCGTGGAAGCGGCGCGCGGGCGAGGCGCGCATCGACCTGGAGGCGGTGGAGACGGCCTTTTCCCAGGAGCACCTGGGAATGGAGGAGAGCAAGGAGCGCCTCCTGGAGGTGCTCGCCGTCGCGGAATTGCGCGGCGACCTGCGCGGGCCGATCCCCTGCATCGTGGGGCCCCCGGGCGTCGGCAAGCGCACGCTGGCGACGGCCATCGCCCGCGGGCTGGACCGGCCCCTCGTCCGCCTGGAGCTGGGCGGGCGGGGCGAGGGGCAGCTGGTGGGCACGCGGCGCACGCGGACGGGCGCCCAGATGGGCAAGATCATGCAGCTGATCTGCGACGCGGGAGTCAAGAACCCGGTCTTTCTGCTGGAGGAGCTGGACGAGCTGGGCCTGGGCAACGTGGAGGGCGACCCCGTCGAGGTGATGGAGGAGATGCTGGACACGGAGATCCGCGAGGAGTTCATCGACCGGTACCTGGACCTCCCCTTCGACCTGTCGGAGGTGTTCTTCGTCGGCGCGGCGGGCGACTTCTACCGCATTCCCCGCGACCTGCGCGACCACCTGATCGAGATCCGCATCGCCGGCTACACGCCGGAGGAAAAGATCGCCATCGCCCGCGACTGGCTCTTCCCGCGCATCGTCCGCGAGCACGGGCTCACGCCGGAAGAGGTCGGGATCGAGGACGAGACCCTCCTCTTTCTCACCCGCGGCTACGCGCGCGACGCGGGCGTGGGCAACCTGCGGCGCTCGCTGGCGGCGGTAATGCGCTACCTCGCCCGCGAAAAGGCGGAGGGCAAGGGGCAGGGGTGGACGATCACGCAGGAGATGATCGAGGAGGTGCTCGGCTACCCGCGCTACTCCACGACCCCCGCGGAGATCCGCCCGGAAGTGGGCGTCGTCACGGGCCTGGCGTGGACGGCCAGCGGCGGCGAGCTGATGTTCATCGAGGCGCTCAAGATGCCGGGAACGGGGCGCCTGGTCATCACCGGCCTGCTGGGCGACGTGATGCGCGAGTCGGTGAACGCCGCGTACAGCTACGTCCGCTCCCGCGCCGACGAGCTGGGGATCGCCCGCGAGGTGTTCGGCGAGCACGACATCCACGTCCACTTTCCCGTGGGCGCGACGCCCAAGGACGGCCCGTCCGCCGGTGCGGCGGTCACGCTGGCGCTGGCGTCGTCCCTGGCCGAGCGCCCCGTGCGACACGACCTGGCCATGACGGGCGAGGTGACGCTGCGGGGCAAGATCCTGGAGATCGGCGGCGTAAAGGAAAAGGTGCTGGCCGCCTACCGCGCCGGCATCACGCAGGTCATCCTTCCCGGCGGCAACAAGCGCGACCTGCGCGACGTGCCCGAGGACGTGCGGGAGCGGATGGAGTTCCACTACGTGGACCGGATGGACCAGATCTTCGACCTGGCCCTGCTGGGCGAGCCGCGCGCCGTCCCCGCCGCCAGCGACGGCGACGCACCCGCCCTGCGCCGCGAGCCCGAGCGCCAGGCCGCCCGCGAGGCATCGAACGGGCGCGGGGAGGGCTGACACGCTCCAGCGGTGCAGCGGCGGACCGATCGAGGGCGCGGAGGCGAAAACCACGCCTCCGCGTCCTCATATTTCGTCCGTATCCGGCGCCCGTCAACGCGAATGCGGAGCGACGGGTCCAACTAACATTGACGAGGGGCGGCCACCGCGGGAGTGACCGCCCCTCCGTGATTGTCGTCAGATGTGCGATTCAGGTCCCGGAGCCGATGGTGCCGCCTCCGCGGTTGGTGGTGTCGCCCTGGGTGGTCGTGGTGTCCGGCGGCGGGGGAGGGGCGTCGTCGTGTGCGGCCCGCACCGCGCGTGCCTGCGCGGGCTCGGTGGTGGAGGGGCCGCAGGCGGCGGCGCAGAGGAAGGCGACGGCGAGGATGGAGGTGCGAAGCATGGTTTTCCGCTCCTGGCAGAGGAGGTGACGCGCGGTTGCGCCGGCCCCGTTGCCGGCATCCGCGGAACCCAACCTGGGCCTCCATCCGCACCCCATTCGCACCGCGCCCGCACGGGGACCGCACATCCGGCCACACGGCTCCACACCGGGACCGCACCACGTGAACAGAACCCGCACACCCGGCCTGTGCGCCCCCGTGCCATTGCGCCGACCCGTGCCGAACGGGATAATTTGCGGGAACCAGGGGGAACGGCACCGCTCCCCGACGGGCGCATTCGGATCGTGTATCTCAGGACTCTCGGGCATCCCTTTCTCGTCGGCGCGAAAGCCTCACCCGACGACGCGCTGCGCAAGAAGGACCTGGCGCTCGTGGTGTACCTGTGCGTGGAAGGCGCGCAGGTGCACGCGCGGGGCCGGCTGGCCGCGCTGCTGTGGGGAGAAAGCCCGGACCGCGAGGCGCGCCACTCGCTGACCCAGGCGCTGCGGCGCGTTCGCCGCGTGCTCCCCGAGGGCACGCTGGTGGTGGAGAAGGAGTCGGTGCGGTGGCTGGGAACGCTCCCCTGCGACGCGGTGGAGCTGCTGCGCGGCGGGGTGGAGCCGGCGGACGTGGACGACGCGTTCTCCATCTATCCCGACCACTTTCTGGAGGGGTTCGACGCGGGACCGGGGGCGGAAGCGTTCGCGGAGTGGGCGGACGGGCGGCGCCCCACCATCCGCCAGGCCGCCCTGCGGCTGCTGGACCGCGCCGCGGGCCAGGCGGCCCAGGAGGAAAACTGGAGGCGCGTGCTGCACCTGGGGCAGCGCGCGGTGCAGGTGGACCGGGTGTGGGAGCAGGGGCACCGCCTGGTGATGACGGCCATGGCGGCATCCGGCGAGCGGAACGCGGCGCTGCGGCACTACCAGGAGTTCGAGGACTGGCTGCGCGACGACGTGGGCGGCGAGCCGGACCCGGGGACCCGCGCCCTCGCCGAGCAGCTGCGCTCCCAGATCGCCGATCCCGCGCCGCGCCCGCGGCCGGTGCGCGAGGAGCCCGCGCCGCCGGCGGATCCGCCCACGGCGAATGCCGGTCCCCCGCGCTCCCCCGCCGCGGACCCGCCGGTCGATTCCCTTCCCCCCGCGAACGAGCACGACCGCCCTCTCCGGCCGCCGCGGTGGCTCGCGGGGCGGCTGGGGGCGCTCGTGCTGGCGCTGGCGATCCTCTTGACGGTCGTGATCTGGATGATGCTCCGGCCGCCGCCGCCCATCGACCCCATCGGGCACGGAGAGACGGTGCGGAAGCGCGGCGATCCGCGGCTGTACCTGGCCTTCGCCGAGACGCTGTACGCCTACCCGGACATGGCCACGCTGTACGCCTGCACGGGGCTGCGCACGCCGGCCGTCCGCGAGGTGCGCAGGCTACCGGCGTGGCCGCGGGCGCGGCTGCCGTCCGTGCGGGCGCATTCCTGGATGGGCGACACCCTGCCCGTGGTCACGGACCATCCCAAGGTCAGGCCGGCGTACGCCACGGTCGGCTGCATCCTGGCTCCCGCTCCCGATCCGCCCACGCTGGACTCCATTTTCGGACCCGGCTCGCTCGGCCGGCTGATCGAGGTGCCGCATTCCGTGCTCGACGGAATGCCGGAGGCGTTCGCCGCGCGCGGGCACCCGGTGCGCCGCGCGGGCACGCTCATCCGCGCGCCGGACGGCTCGCTGCGGTGGATCACGTACCACGGCGGCGCGCTGGCGGTAGTGGACAGCGCCCTGCTCGCCACCTGGTGCCGCGCCCCCGGCGACGCGGTGGACGTGAGCGCGCGCGAGTTCCGCTACTACCGCCCGTTCGCCAGGCTCTACCCCGCTCCCCACGACTGCCGCCGGGCGCCCGACGGTGCGTGGATCCGTGATTCTCCGGAGAGGGTGTTGAAAAATCTCTCCCCGGCACGACGTCATCCTGAGGGAGCCGCCGCGCAAGTCCTTGTCGATGCACGATATGCGGCGGCGACCGAAAGCGTTGTGCACCATGCAGTTCCGTGAGGGCGCTCCCTCAGGATGACGTCACCGGCTTCTCGGTGCATGATCTTAAACACGCTCTGAGAGAAACCAGTGAACCGCCCACCCCGCGTCTGTCATTTCGAAGGAGGCGCCCGCGTGATCGCTGCCGGTGCAGGAACCCGTGGCGCCGACTGAGAAATCTACTCACCCGTGCTGGTGATCCGTTTCCCGCTCCGCGCTGGCCAGCGTTTTCTTCTCCATTCAGGGAGCCGCCGCCCCAGAATCGCGCCCTCCCCCCATCGATGGCGGCGACCAGAGGACCTTACCCGCAAAACCGTGGGATCGGCTTCATCGCGTGAAGGCAGCCCTGCGGCAGGGACAGAAGGCCCTTCGGTCGCGCCCGAAAGCGTTGTGCACCATGCAGTTCCGTGAGGGCGCTCCCCGTCGAACGGGCGTGGCACCTGCCCGGGCGAGTAGATTTCTCAGTCGGCGCCACAGGTCCGTGCACCGGCAGCGATCACGCGGGCGCCTCCTTCGAAATGACAGCGGCGGCGCGAGTGACTTTCATCCGACAAGTGCGCGCAGCGCCGAATGGTATGACTCAGGATGACGTCACCTGCTTCTCGGTGGAAGAATCTCTACACACGTTCTCAGGAGGACGTCTCCCGGATCCGGAGGTTCGGCAACAGCCTCCCAGAAAAATCATCGCCTCCTGTCTGGATCGTTTCCCGCCCGTGTCGATGCACGAGCCCGTCCGCGCACGATCCACCGCGCGCAGCCGCCGTCCGTCACGCGAGGGTTGTCATCCGCCGCCATCGCATGCAGGGTGGATGCGGATCGACGCATCTCCCTTCCTTCGTTACAGGAGCGGCCCGTGGTGGACTTCGACGGCATCAACCAGCGCCCGGACGACATCTTCGCCCTCTCCGAGCAGCTGCTGACGGCGAGCCAGAACGACACCTTTCCGTACGAAACGGAGGTGCTGGGCGTGCCCATCGTGGTGCTGGCGGACGTGTTCTCGCCCAGGTACATCGTGGGCGCGGAGCCGTTCACCCGCATGCTGAACTTCACGCCCGGCATCGACTTCCTGGAAATCGGGCCGGGGACGGGCGCCATTTCCGTGCACGCCGCGCTGGCGGGGGCGCGGGTGCTGGCCATCGACATCAACCCCGCGGCGGTCGCCAACACGCAGGCCAACATCGACAGGCACGGCCTCGCGGAGCGGATGGAGGTGCGCGAGGGCGACGTGTTCGAGCCGCTGCGGCCGGGGGAGGCGTTCGACCTGATCTTCTGGAACGTGCCGTTCGGGTACGTGGAGCCGGGCGTGGAGCTCACGCCGCTGCGGCGCTCCACGCTGGACCCCGGCTACGAGGCCACCCGCCGCTACGTCCACCAGGGCCGCCGCCACCTCAAGCCCGGCGGACGCCTGGTCCTCGGGTTCAGCAGCGTGATCGGCCGGCTGGAGCTGGTGGAGCGGATCGCGGCGGAGGCAGGCCTGGAAGCACGCATCACCGCGCGCGAAGAGGGCCCGGACGAGTTCCCCATGCCCACCGAGCTCATCGAGTTCTTTCCCCGTGACGGTGGATGACACCGGAGGCACGAACCGTCATTCCGAACGAGGCACGAGTGAGCAATCCACTCGCCCATCCTGGTGACCTGATTCGAAGCAAGGGCCTCGCGGGGCAGACTTCCGTCGCGAGGCAAGCCACCAGCACGAGGAATGACGGTCGGGTGCGCGAGCGTGCAGTTCTCCCCCTCTCCGCGAGGAACGAACGCGGAGGC
>DATABT010001137.1:0-11088 GCA_036259455.1 Longimicrobium sp.
ATCTCGCCGGCTATCAGGGTGTCGGCGCCGACACCCTCCACGGAGAGGGTGACCTCGGTTTCCCCCGCCGGCAGTGCCTCCGGAGTCAGGCGCACACCGCTTACGGCGGAGCTCAGGTAGCAGGCCACGGGAACGCGCAGCGCCAGGCGGAACTCGTTACGCTGGCGGGGCGCCAGCGTCCCCAGGCTCAGCGCGGCGGGGAGCGCCCACTCCCCCGTCTCCTCTCCCAGTCCCACCACGCGCCCGCGCACCTGCACCTGGTGCATTTCCGGCGCGCACCCGGGGGCGATGGAGAGCGCCACGCCCGATTCACCACTTTCGTCGGACCCGGTGACCTCGATTCCCAGGTTGCGCAGGCGCACCCCTGCGGCGCCGATGTGCAGCACGGGGCCGGACCGGCTCCATAGGGTGCTCCCGTTCCCCTCGATGGTCAGCGGCCTCTGCACCCGCACGGGGCCCGCGTACTCGTTGCGGGAAAGGCGCAGCACGCCACCCGGGGTGGCCCCGTCCACCAGCCGCTGCAGCCCCGTCTCCTCGTGCTCGGGAATGACCACGGGGGCGGAGGAGGGCGGCGCCAAGGGGACCGGGGTGGAGGCGCGGACCGTCTCGCCCTGCACCTCCGCTCCAAAGTGCTCCAGCAGCTTCGCTAGTCCCCCCGCGAACCCCTGGCTCACGGCGCGGAACCGCCACTCCGCGCCGCGGCGGTAGAGCTCGCCCAGGATGAGCGCCTGCTCGCCGCTGAAGTCGGCGCCGCGGAACTCGTGGACGATGCGGCAGTTCCCCCCTTCCGGGCGCAGCTCGATCTCCCCGTGCGCCAGATCCGCCATCTTCTCCGGGCCGTCGATGCTGGCCGTGACCACCACCCGTTCGATAATGCCGGGCAGCTTCTCCAGGTCCACCTGCACCTGGGTGCCGCCCGTGTGGGTGGACATGGACTGCATTTGCACCGCGCCTTCGGGCGAGCACCGCTGGTTGTAGAAGACCAGGTAGCGCTCGTCCCCCAAGCGACCGTCCGCGCCCAGGCACAGGCAGCAGACATCGATGTCGCTGCGGATGCGCCCGGGGCTCAGCTGCACTCGCAGGTCCAGCACGCCGGGCCCCATCCCCGCCGGCCGGGGGAGCGGGCCGCGCTGCCCGCGCTGGAAGCGGAGGGTCTCCACGGCCGGCTCAGGCATGAAGGAGCTGCACCACCGCCAGCCGACCCCCCGACTCGCGGGCCAGACGGATCTGCATCCCGTCGCGCAGGGGGACGTGGGTGCCGGGCGCCACCGGGTCGCCGCCCACCACCTGCATGGAGGCGGCGTTCTGGTTCACCAGCAGCCACTCCCCCTGGTGGCGGGTGAAATAGCCCAGCGGGGTGCGGTCGGCGCTCTCGCCCGCGAAGTGGTTGGCGTAGACGTGCCACCGGAACAGCCGCTGGTCCTGCCACACCACCAGCCGGTGCCGGTCGCTCACGTACTGCCCCGGCCTGCTCTCGCGGTAGAAGTGCAGCAGGGGCAAGATCCCCCGGAATGCCCAGCCGCACCCTGGGCAGCGCGGCGCCGTGGACCCATCGTAGACGAACCACTGGTTCGTGCACCCCGCGCCCCCGCAGCGCATGAGCAGATCCGTGGTCTGCACCAGCGCGCGCTCCCACTCGTCCGCGCCGGGGCGCTGCATGGGGACGTGCAGTCCCTGCACGAAAGCCCGCTCGAACAGCGGCGCCAGCAGCGACCCCAGTGCCGTGCAGGGGACGAAGTCGCCCCGCGGGCGGTTGCCGTGGTCCGTGGGATGCTCGATCCACAGCGCCTTCTCGCCCATGGAAAGGTGCTCGTCCTCCTCGGCGCTCGCCGTGGAATTCACCCGCGGCCCGCGCAGGGGGTGGCGGCCCAGCAGGTACTCGTAGATGAGCACCGGCAGCGCGTGTTGGTCCGTAATGCGGCTGGGAAGCACGCGCCGCGGATCGCCCAGGGGCAGATGCTGCGTGGCCAGCACCTCGGGCGCGATGTACCCCGGCGTTCCCAGCACGTCTGGGGGGAACGTCTGCGGCACCACCAGGCTATCGATGTCGATGATGGCCGCGCGCCCGGTGCGCGGGTCCAGCAGCACGTTGCGGTTGGACAGGTCCGAGTGCGCCAGGCCGGCCGCGTGCATGCGCCGGACGGCGCGGGCGACCAGGATGGAGATCTGCAGGTACGACAAAAAGCTGCCGCGCTCCTCCGCGGGAATCAGCTGGCGCAGCTTCGGGCGGATGAACCACGACGCCTGCTTCTCCTTGCCCTTGAACGGTCCCGAGGCGAAGAAGAAGTTGGCCGCGTACGCGGGCGCCACCACACCCAGCTCCGGCTTTGTGACCACCTCCGTGGGCCAGCAGAAGAGCTCGCGCCAGTAAACGCCCGTGGCCGGGTCCGTGGTGGGGTTGTAGCGGCCCACGATGGCCTGCAGGCGCCGCCGCCGCTCGGGGCCGTGCGTGGCCGACTTCTCCTTGAAGAAGCAGACCACGGACGAGCGGTCGGGGGTAAAGTGGACGATCTTCATCGCCCCCTCCGCGGCCGGCTCGGCCAGGTACTCCAGAGTGCGTCCGTCCTCCAGCGTCGCGCGCAGCGTTCGGCTCATTCCCGCGCCCACAGCAGAAGGAGGGTACGGTCATCGGACGAGCCCTTGCGCTCGTACTCGACCCACTCCGCTAGCGCTAGGCCAGGGTCCGCGCTGCGGGTGACGCCGTGCAGCACGCCTCGCAGGGGGGCGCCGTCCCGCCCCGCCATCGACGGCAGCGAATCGGCGGTGAACAGCTCTACCAGCCTGCGATCCTCGGGAAAGAAGTCGTCGCTGATGCCGTCCGTCATCAGCGCTACCGCCTCCAGGTGGGCCGGAAGGGCGAAGCGGACGCGGTGCTCCAGCGTCTCCTCTACGCCGCGTGTGGTCAGGAACCGGGTCTCGGCAGAGTGGGTCCCGTGGTCCGCCTCGCCCAGCAGCGTGACCGCGTGCCCGTCCGGCTGCCGCGTGAGCAGGGCGATCTGCCCGTCGCCGACCTGCAGCGCCGCGGCCAGGTACCCGCCGCCCCAGGGGCAGAGCACTACCAGCAGCAGGGTGGCGGCGAACGCCTCCACCGGCTGGCCGCGCGTGGCCGCCGCCTCGCGCAGCCCGTTGAGCGCCGCGCGCCCCGCGTTGGCCAGCTGCGCGCGCAGCGCGGGGAGCGACTCCGCTTTCAGGCTCTCCTCGCCCGCCGCCCGCGGCGGGTGCTCGGGGAGGCGAATGCGCAACTCCTCGACCGCGCGCTCGCACACCGTTACGCTCCCCACGCGGGACAGGGAGGCCGATCCCGCGCCGTCGGAGACCGCTAGGATGCTCCACGCTCCGTGCCGCGCGAAGGCGCAGGCGTCCTCGCGCCACTCGCCCCGGTGGGCGTGCAGCCGGCCGCGCGTGCTGGCGGCCGCCAGGCTCCACCCCGGCGCGTGCTCCGGGACCCAGTGGTGCACCTGGTGCGGCACGGGATCAGGGCCGCCGTCCGGCTCCACCACCCGCCACTGCGGCGCCTGAAGCGCGTACTCGTGGCTGGCTACGGGGCCCGGCCGCATTCCGGGCGCGAACGCGCGTGCGCGGACCGTGGCGCCGGTGGTGAGCAGCAGCGACATGCCGCGCTCATACAGCGCGGAGCCCGGTCCAGGCTCGCCGCCGTCCTGCGTGTAGCGGATCTCGGCATCGCGCGTGGCGCAGGTGAGGAAGAGGTTCACGGGCGGATGGTAGCTCCCCGCCGGGGGCGTGAAGACCACCTCTCCCGCCCCCTCTTCCACGGGTGCCGCGGGAGCCACCACCGTGTTCCACGCGGGTTGCGTGGCGGCATCCTCATCCGGCGATCCGTCATCCATCCCCGACGCGGACGCGGCGGCGTCGATGTCTTTGGACGTTTCATCGCCCCGCGCGGAGGCAACGCCATCGTCCGCATCGACCGGTGCGTCGATAGCGTCCCGCCTGGGCACGGCGCCGGTCGCGTCCATAGATGGATCAATGGCGTCCGCGTCCGCGGCACGGCCGTGGGTGGGACTGAGGGCGGGGGTCGCATCGTCCCGGGGGAGCGGAGTAGGTTCCAGCATCGCCGGGTCAGGGGACGATGGTGATCTGTGGGGGCGGCGGCGGCAGCGTGATGGGCGCGCCCGCCTGCTGCGCCACGTTCACGGAACTCGCCGCCACGGAAGACGACACCCACTTGAAGAAGGCCTGCATGGCGCCCGGCTGTAGATCCGCCATGCGCAGCACCGTGTCCGTGATGCGCTTGAGCCGGGTGGCGTCGGCGTGGTGGCCCGCAGCCAAGGCGATGACGTTCCCCGTCCCTGCGCGCTTGAGCTCGTCCGCCGCGCCGTCCCAATCGTCTGTGGGAGCGCCATCGGTCATCAGGAACACCAGCGGCTTCCAGTCGCCCTTCTGCTCCGCCGTGGTCCTGCGCACGTCCTGGCGGATGGAATCCATCAGCAGCCGCAGCGCAGCGCCCAAGGCCGTGCTGCCGCCCGCCACCAGCTCAGGCTCTCGGGCGGTGATCAGCTCGGTGAGCGGCACCGCCTTCTGCGCCGTGCTGCCGAAAGTGATCACCGAGATCCACACCGTCTCCAGCGCCTGGGGATCGCCCTTGAGCTCGCCCAGCAGCGTCTTCATCCCCTGGCGCACCGACTCGATGGGATCGCCGCTCATGGAGCCGGAGACGTCCAGGAGGAGGTAGACGGGGAGCCGCCGGGTGGCGACATCGGTCTCGCTCATGCCGAAATCCTTTCGTTGGATGTGGAAGAGAAAGTCAGCCCATCCGGCCGCAGAGCGAGAACGGCCCTCCGCCGTCGTCGGCGAACTGCAGCATGCGCCCGCACCATGGGCAGGGGGCGGGGACGTGATCGCCGTCGTCCGCGCACATCAGCCCGCCACAGGGACAGCGGCCGGCGCCCTCCGCCCCGCAGTGCGGGCAGGGGAGCACCCCGAACACCTGCTTGGAGGAGAGCCCCAGCGCCGCGTCGCTTCCGTCCGCGGCGGCCAGGTAATCCTCGTCCACCCGGTGCGTGCGCAGCGGCTCGTAGCCGTCCAGTTCCTCCCGCAGGCGGTAGCGCACCAGGTACGGCCGGTGGGTGTGCTGGCAGCGGAAGGGAAGGAAGAGCAGCGGCACCCGCGCCCCGCGCGGGCGGGGCTCCGCCGCCGTCGGGGCGGGCGCCACCCCCTCCAGCAGCTTGTCCAGCGAGAAAGGGCCGGGGTCCGGGCTCGCCACCGCCCTGCTGGTGACTGTGACGGACGACGAGATCCACCGGAACACGCGGCGGAAGCTCTCCGGGTCGTCGCGCATCATCATCACGTTCCCGGACACCTGCATCAGCACGTAGGGATCGACCTCCTCGCCGCAACCGATTGCCACCAGGTTGGCCGGATGCCGCGCGGTCATGGCCCGCAGCGCCACGGCCGGGCCTTCCCACTCGTCCGTGGGCATTCCGTCGGTCAGCAGGAAGACCAGCGGCTTCCAGTCGCCCTTGACGTGCGCCGACTGGGTGCGCACCTCACGCCGGATGCACTCCGCCAGCAGGATGAGCGCGCCGCCCAGCGCCGTCCCCGGGCGGCAGCGCAGCGGGGGAATGCGCAGGCGGGCCAACTCCGTGAGCGGCACCACCTGCTCCGCGCGGTCGGCGAAGGTGATCACGCTCACCCACGCCGTCTCCAGCGCCTGCGCGTCACCGTGCAGGTCCATCACCAGCGCGGTGAGCCCCTTCTGCAGGGCGTCGATCCCCTCGTCCAGCATGGACTCCGACACGTCCAGCACCAGGTAGACGGGGAGCCTGCGCTCGTAGGCTTCCATCCGGGTCTCCAGTTGGGGGACGCAGCGCCCCGTTTCGATGGAGTGATCAGCTTCGCCCGGCGCGCCGGGCCAGGAACCGTCCCACCTCGCCGGTCCACAGCACCGCCGACGTGCCGGCCACCAGCACCGCCCACACCTCCAGCGGTAGCGGTGTGACGTGGAACACCCCGCCCCCCAGCTGGACGATGAGCACCTGCCCCACCAGGATTGCAGCGAGGATCAGCAGGAACCACGGGTTCTGCCCCAGCCCCTGGAATGCGCTGCGGCTGGAGCCCAGCGTTCGCGCGTTGAAGGCGTTCCAGAACTGGAGCAGGACGAAGAAGGTGAAGAACACGGTCAGGTGCCCGGGCGTGCCGACCTCGTAGCCGAACACGGGCGTCCTGAGCAGCGCCACGCACAGCACTAGGAAGAGCAGCCCCACCCCGAAGATCCGGCGCGCCATCTCCGGGCTGACGATGAAGTCCGACGGCTTGCGGGGCGGGCGGTTCATCACGTTCTCCTCCGGGGGCTCCGTGGCCAGCGCCAGCGCGGCGAAGGTGTCCATGATCAGGTTCACCCACAGCATCTGGGTGACCTTCAGGGGAAGGGCGACGCCGATGAACGGCCCCAGCAGCGCGATGCCGCAGGCCACCACGTTGATCGTGAGCTGGAAGAGGATGAACTTCTGGATGTTCAGGTACAGCGACCGTCCCCACTTGACCGCCGTGGTGATGGAACCGAACGAGTCGTCCAGGATCACGATGTCGCTGGCCTCCCTGGCCACGGCCGCGCCGCTGCGGCCCATCGAAAGGCCCACGTCGGCGTGGTTGAGAGCAGGCCCGTCGTTTACGCCGTCTCCGGTGACCGCCACGACTCCTTGCTTTTTCAGCGTGTCAACCAGGCGCAGCTTGTCCGCGGGCCGCGCGCGGGCCAGGATTTTCAGAGAGCTGGCCCGAACCTCCGACTCCGCATCCCCCAACATGCTGAACTCGGGACCCGTCAGCACGCGTCCAGGGGTGCGCTCATCCTCGTCGGTCCACAGCCCGATCTGCCGGCCCACTTCCCGCGCGGTGTCTGCGTTATCGCCCGTGACGATCTTGACGTCGATCCCCGCGCGGCGGGCTCGCGCCACCGCCTCGCGCACCTCCGGCCGCACCGGGTCCGCGATCCCGACCCAGCCGATCCACACCAGTTCCCGCGCGACCGTCTCCAGGTCTGCGTGCGGCTCACTGGGCGAGATGGCGCGGTAGGCAAAGGCTAGCGTGCGCATGGCGCGGCTGGACGCGCGCCGCAACTCCGCCGCGATCTCCTCCCGCTCCCGTGCCGAGAGGGGAAGGATTCCCTTCGCCGTCCGCTGTTGTGTGCACAGCGCCAGCACCACGTCGGGCGCCCCCTTCACGTGCAGCACGGGGACGGCCTCGCCGGAGGCGATCCCCAGCGTGGCCATGTACTTGCGCTCGGTGCTGAACGGCCACTGGCGAATGCGGTCGAACCCGGTGCGCGCCCGCCCGTAGTCCTGGCCCTGACGGGCCAGCCACAGCAGGAGCGCGCCCTCCGTGGGGTTGCCGATCACCCGCGGCCCCTCTCCCTGGTCCGCGCCCAGGTTGGCCGTGCCGTTCACCGCCAGCGCCGCCTCCACCAGCGGGGGCACGCGATCCCCGTCCACCCCCAGGTGCACCTCCTGCACTCGCATCTGGTTCATGGTGAGCGTGCCCGTCTTGTCCGAGCAGATGTGCGTGGCCGCGCCGATAGTCTCCGTTGCGTCCAGCCGCCGCACCAGGCAGTTGCTGGCCGTCATCCGCCGCATGCTGTACGCGAGGGAAAGCGTCACGCTCATCGCCAGCCCCTCGGGCACCGCCACCACGACGATGGTGACGGCGATCATGAAGAAGAGCAGCAGGCTCTGCAGCGCCTCGAAAGGCAGCCATGACGCCATGGCCGGCTCGATCACCCGCGTGAAGACCAGGGTAGCCACCGTGGCGGAGAAGAAGAGCAGCCCCGCCGCCGCCAGCGTGCTCCAGGTCTTCCACCCGGCGTCCAGCCACGCGGGCGGCTCGCGGTCGCGGCCCGTCAACTCCAGGAAGTCGTAGAGGATGGGGAGCCACACGGGGACCAGGGTGATGGCGGTGCCCACCAGCAGCGCGCCCGCCGCCGTCCACTGCGCTGGCGTCAGCACCAGCTCGGCGGTGAGCGCCGCGCGGGCGATCAGGGCCAGGAAGGTCCCCACCGCGATGGCGAAACCGGCCACGCCGATCCACTTGGAGAGCCGCTCCAGCTGCTGGTTGAGCGGGCTCTTCTCGTCGGTGTCCTCCGCGGCCGCGCGAGCGGTGCGGCCGATCTCCGTGGCGTCGCCCACGCTCTGCACGACGAGGATGCCGCTGCCGTCCGCCACCGTGGTGCCACGGTAGACGCGGTTGGCCGGATAGGTGCCTTCGCCGGCATCCTCGCGCGTGTGGTCCTTGGCGGCCACCAACTCGCCGGTGAGCGAGGACTCGTTCACCTGCAGCGCCACGCTCTCCACCAGCCTGCCGTCCGCCGGCACCTCGTCGCCCTGCGACAGCAGCACCACGTCGCCTACCACCACGTCGCGGCGCAGCACCGTGGTGTACGCGCCATCGCGCAGCACCTTGACCGGCACGTCGTCGCTGGTCTGGTTCAGCAGGTCGAACTCGGCGTTGGCGCGGTACTCGTTAATGAAGGCGAGCCCCGTGGCCAGCAGCACGGCGATCACGATGCCGATTCCCTCGTAGTACTCGCCGTGGGTGAACCCCACGCCGAACGAGAGCAGCCCGGCAATGATCAGGATTCGGATCACCGGGTCGTCGAACTTCTCCAGGTAGAGCTTCCACCAGGGGTCGCGCTCGGGCGGGGTGAGCACGTTCGCCCCGTGCCTGGCCCGGCTCTCGGCCACCTCGGCAGAGGTTAGCCCAAAAACTGTTGTATTGGGGACTCTACGAGTGCTGAGCATTTCCATGGATGCGACGAGGCGGAGTTTTTCTAGAGGATAGCGAGCGAGCGCATGCGAGTGGACGCGCTCCCCGGGACAGACGGATTCAGCCGCCCATCACCGGGCGCAGAGTAATCCGGGCGTGTAGGGACGGCTTGCTGCCCTTGGCCCTGCCGGGGAGTGGATGTCGAGGCTTCTCGCGGATGGTTCGGTGAGCCGGCACGATTCGACACCGACGCGGCACTGCTTTTCATTGGATCCGACTCCTTGAACCGGTTGGTCCCGGTGCAGGCGGACCGGTTTCCGTGGCGACTTGCCGGGAAGTGCCCCATCCTTCCCCCGCCGCATTCATGTGTCGGACACGACCCCGGCAAATTCTCACCGGCTAGATGACAGCCCTCGATCCCGCGCCGCCAACGCAGAGTCGTATGGCTCTCTGCTGCCGGTTGGCGGGATTGGGAGCTCGGGCTTCGAGGGGTAGGAGCGGGAAGCAGCGCCTGAATGGCGGCGGCACAGTAAACGATAAAGGAGACGCAGGCCGAATGTTCTGGCTTGCGTCTCCTCGATGATCCTCTCCACCGATCCCAGTCCGCAGGTCACCAGTGGATGAGCGCCGCCGCGATCTCCTCCCGCACCCTGGTATCCTACTCCACCTCTTCCTTCCCCACAGCACCCGCGCGGCCTCCGTCCCGATCCGCTCCAACGCCCTCGCCGCGTGCCCCCGCACCAGCGGCTCCTTGTCGTTCAGCGGCGCCGCCAGCACCGGCACCGCCTCCGGGCTCCCTCAGTTCTCCGCCTCTCGACGTGTGGTGGGCTGGGCGACGCGGGCGACTCTGGAAGCCGGGCTCGCCACCGACGCGCTCACCATGGCGCTCTGGCGGCGCAAGCCCGGTGCGGGACTGCTGCACCACTCGGATCGGGGAGTCCAGGGCGGGACCTCTTCGACTACCTCGAGGTGTGGTACAATCGGCAGCGCCTGCATTCGAGCCTCGGCTATCGCAGCCCCGCCGAGTATGAGGACCAGCTCGCCCTCACCCCGAGGGGCGGCTGCTTAACCCCCCTGTCCGTTCCTGCGGGGGAAGTCCACCTGCCACCCCCTGAACGGTTACGGACGCCCTTCTACGGGGCACACGATCCGGCGAAGATGCTGCGGGTGCTCTCCCTGATCGGAGAACGCGTCAGCGTGCGCGGCATCCATGGCGGCGGGCCCGACGCACCACTGCTGGTCGGTTCAGCAGTTACTCACGATCGTCGTGCCCCCGAACGTCATCAACCGACTACGGGGACACCTCCTGCCGTCGAGTCATCGGAAAAAGCGACGGGGCGGACCGCTTCGCGCGATCCGCCCCGTCCTCGCCGAGTCCGGCGCCCGCTCAGCGCAGATACAGCTCCCACTCGCCCTCGGAGGCCCCGCCCAGGATGCGGGTCTCCCACCAGCCGAACGCCTCGCCGTAGCGGTCCACGTCACCCTCGTGCCGCAGCCACCCCTCGTCAAGGCCGAAGCGCACCCGCCCGTCGGAGTACACCCGCCCCCCGACGTAGCCCACGCAGTCGGCCTCGTAGCCGTAGCGGTCCACGCACTGCCGGGGAAGGCGGTAGCTCCCGCTGAGCGTCCCGTCCCCCGAAACGCGCAGGTCCACGTACCCCCAGTACGCCGTGTAGCCGTCGTACGTCCACGCCTCGTAGTCGTAAACGCCGGAGCGGAGCGCGTCCCTGCCGTCGGCACCGACGATGACGCCGTAGCCGTCGCCGCACCCGGCCAGCAGGGCGGCCAGGCCCGCGACGAGCAGGTGCCGGAAGATGGAAAGTCGTTTCATACCACCTACCTACCCGCAAGGGAGAGCCAGGTTGCACACCGCCGGACGTTGTGGCGCGCCCGGGGCGGCGCTGTCGTTCCGTCCCCCCCGATCTCCCTTCATGTTCCGTTCCCCCGTGCGCCCCTCCTCGGCCTGCTCCCGCCCCTGCTCCTCCTCGCGGCCCCGGCGGCCGCCACGCAGGTCCGCCGCACCGTCACCGGCGCCGTGGAGCGGTGGGGGCAGGATGCGCGCCTGGGCTGCACCGCGACCGACGCGGAGGGCCGCTTCAGCTTCTCCCAGACATGGCGGCCGGCGCCCAGACGGTCACCGTCCAGCGGATCGGCTACGCCCCGCTCACCCGCGCGGTGGCGCCGCCAGCGGCGCTGGAGCTGCGGCTGGAGCCGCTGGCCGTCTCCCTGTCGGAGCTGCGCTCGGGCACGGCGCGCCGTGCCTGCCCCAGCCGGGAGGACCCGGCGCCGCGGGCGCTCTGGGAAGCGGGGAGACGGCGCTACGACCCGGAGATCGCGTCGCGGGGGGTGTCCGCGGTCATGCTGCACCGGGCG
>DATABT010001138.1:0-2939 GCA_036259455.1 Longimicrobium sp.
GGAGGGTGGAGACGCAAGCCCGTCTCCACCCTCCGCTCGTTGTGCCGTCAGCCGTCCATGGTGCGGCGTCCGCGCTCAGGACAGCGCCCAGAACCCTTCCAGGGCGTGGCCGTCGGGGCTTTCGCGCAGCTTTTCGAAGGCGCGGTTGCGGATCTGGCGGATGCGCTCGCGCGTAACCCCCAGCATGCTGCCGATCTCCTCGAGCGTACGCTCCTCGCCCTCGTCCAGCCCGTAGTAGAGGTACAGGATCTTGCGCTCGCGCTCGGTGAGGTACTTTTCGAACATCTTCTCCAGGAACTCGCGCCGGGCCTGGGCCTCGACCTCTTCCTCGATCTGGTCGGCCTCGCTGCCGGCAAAGCGCTCGCCGAAGCTGGCGCTGTCGCGGTCGCCGCGGTCCAGCGGCGCGTCCAGCGAAAGCTCGCTGGCGGCCACCCGGCGCAGCGCGCGGATGGTGTCCACCGGCTCGCCCATGTCGTCGGCGATCTCTTCGTCGGTGGGCGAGCGGCCCATCTGCTGGGTCAGCGCCGTCTCCACCCGCGACAGGCGGACGAGGTTGGAGTTCTGGTTCAGGGGAATGCGCACCGAGCGGGTCTGCTCGGCCAGCGCCTGCAGCACCGTCTGGCGAATCCACCAGACCGCGTACGAGATGAACTTGACGCCCTTGTCGGGGTCGAACTTCTTGACAGCCTTGAGCAGACCCTCGTTTCCGATGCACACCAGCTCGGCAAGGCCCAGACCGCGGCCCTGGTACTTCTTCACGTAGGAGATCACGAAGCGCAGGTTCGCCGTCACCAGGCGCTCGGCGGACTGCTTGTCTCCGGCGCGCGCCCGGTGGGCGAGGGCGCGCTCCTCGGCGGGATCGTCGATCAGCGGATACTTTTCAACATCCTGCAGGTACTGATCGAACGAGTCCAGGGCCCGTGAGCTCAAAAACATGTTAGCTCGTCCTTTTGGTAAAATGACGAGAGCAGCGAGCCTCGGTGGTGTACGAGGCCCCGCTGCCCTCAGTTCACGCGGAGCGGCTTGTCTCCCGGATGTCCGTCATAACCGGTGAATCTAGACACGAAGGCGTCCAAAGTCAAATCTTTTCTCCGGACGCGAACGTGGCCCGGTTCCGCGGCGCTTGATAGCCCCGGATGCCCGGAAGGTTCCGCTGCTCCGCCCAAATCGCGGTCCCGCGCCGCGCCGCAAATCCTGCGCCCAGAGGGGTATCAGATCGCCCTCCCGCTGGACGGTGGGGACAGTGCAAATCTCCACCCCACAACCGGATAGCCGCGCTCATGGCCGCGAACGCGCGGCCCCGCCGCGGCGCGCCCCGTCCCGCGGCCGTCCTCGAGCGCCACGCGCCGGGCCGGGGCGCGGCTTGCCGGTTCCGGCCGCTCCGCGTACGATGTGCGTTCCCGCCCCACGCTACCAATCGCGGCCTCCCGCCCGGCGCCGTCGCCGCGCGGTCCGCCCGTCCCTCTCCTCGATCCGTCATGACGCACCCAGGCTGGGTTTCGCTCCTTCCGCCCCTGCTGGCCATCGTGCTCGCCATCTGGACGCGCCAGGTCTACCTGTCGCTGGCCGCCGGGGTGTGGGCGGGCGCGACCATCCTGGCCGGGTGGAACCCGGTTGCCGGGCTGGGCGGCGCCATCGAGCGCGCGGTGGTGGTGTTCGCCGACGCCGGCAACACCCGGGTGATCCTGTTCACCATGGTGATCGGGGCGCTGATCGCGACGATCGAGTCGTCCGGCGGCGTGCGCGGCTTCGTGGACTGGGTGGAGCGGCGGCGGCTGGTGACGGGCCCGCGCGGCGCGCGGCTGCTGGCGTTCGCGGTGGGAGGGGTGATCTTCATCGAGTCCAACATCACCGTGCTGGTTTCCGGCGCCATCGCGCGCCCGCTCTTTGACCGCTACCGCATCTCGCGCGAAAAGCTGGCGTACCTGATCGACTCCACCTCGGCGCCCATCTGCATCCTGATTCCCCTGAACGCCTGGGGCGCGTACATCCTCACGCTGCTGGCGGGGCTGGGCGTGCAGGACACGCTGGGCGTGTTCGCCGGCGCCATCCCGCTGAACCTCTACGCCATTGCCGCGGTGCTGCTGGCCGGCGTGGTGGCCGTGACCGGGCTGAGCCTGGGCGCCATGCGCCGCGCGGAGGAGCGCACGCGCGGCGGGGCGCTGCTGTGGGAGAACGCCAAGCCGCTGGTGGACCCGGAGGTGCTGGCGCCCGCGCCCACCACGCGCATTCCGCCCCGCGCGGTGAACATGCTGCTTCCGGTGGCGGTGATGGTGCTCACCATGCCCATTGGCCTGCTGGTCACGGGTGACGGCGACGTGCGGGCGGGCTCCGGCTCCACCAGCGTGCTGTGGGCGGTGGCGGCGGGGCTGGCGGCCGCCTGGCTCCTTCTCCTCTTTCAGCGCGGCGCCACGGTGGACGAGCTGACGGCGACGGGGCTCAAGGGCGCGGGGGGGCTCGTCCCCATGGCGCTGGTGCTGCTGCTGGCCCTGGCCATCGGCGGGGTGGCACGGGACCTGGGCACGGGGCCGTACATCGCCGGGCTCGCGGCGGGGCGCGTGCCGCCGTGGCTCTTCGTGCCCCTGGTGTTCCTGATCTCCGCGGGCATCGCCTTCGCCACCGGCACCAGCTGGGGGACGTTCGCCATCATGATCCCCATCGTGGTGCCCGCGGCGGCGGCCAGCGGGCTGCCGCTGGAGCCGTTCCTCGCCGCGGCGCTCTCCGGCGGCATCTTCGGCGACCACGCCTCGCCCATCAGCGACACCACCATCGTGTCGTCCATGGCCGCGGCCACGGACCACATCGACCACGTGCGCACGCAGCTTCCCTACGCGCTGCTGGCCGGCGGCGTGGCCACGGCGGGCTTCGCCGTCGTCGGCGCCTTCATCTGACGCCGCCCGCCGCGCGGCCGCCGTCCGCCGGCTGGCGCCGGGGCGGCG
>DATABT010001139.1:0-1753 GCA_036259455.1 Longimicrobium sp.
GCGGAGCCCGTTGCCGCGCTGGCCCTATGCGCGTCAGGGGGCGTCGTTGCCTTTGCCGTCGAACGAGGTGGCGTCCTCCGCCTGCGTGGCCGGATCGTAGGCGACGTCCTCGTACCCGATGCCGCCGGTGCTGCGGCTGCCGTAGCCGGCGATCACGGAGTCCTGCGTGGCGGGGGGCGCCGGGGCCGGAGCGGGCGCCGGAGCCGGGGCGGGCGCGGGGCCCGGCGGTGGAGGAGGAGGCGGAGGCGTGGTGGTGTCGGGGCACACCACGTACTCCGTGCCGGTGCACGGGTCGTACTCGAAGCACTCGTACTCCAGGCCGCCCGTGGCCTCGCAGCCGTAGCCGCTGATCACGGAGTCGGTAGAGGCCGTGTACGGCAGGGTGGACGTGCCGCCGGGCGGTGGCGGCGGGCAATGGAGCGGATCCTTCGCCTCCGCCCCTTCCAGCGTGCACAGGTCGCCGCGCCAGGTGGTGGTGTCCGCCGGGTCCGGCGGCGGCGATGGCTCCAGCGGGTCCAGCGAATCCGGAGTGGTATCGACCGAGAACAACGGGCTCAGCACGGCCGTGGGGCGGTCGTCCGGCGCGGTCAGGTCGCCGGTGCAGGCGGCGACCAGCGCCAGGGCCCCGGCCGCGAGCAGGATGGGGCGGGATGCGCGCATGCGAGAATCCTCCGGATACCGCTGGAGAAGGATGCCGCCGCGGATGGGGCGGACGCGGCCGGCGCAAAAGAGTCGGTAAGCGTAATTGTCACAGGATGTTTCCCGCCGCGCAAGGGAGTCGCGCGTCCAATCCGTTCGCGCAGGATCGGCGGCGTCCGTTTCTCACGAAAGCCGCTCCGGGATGGCGCACACGGAGCGGACTGGCGGACGCTCCGTTGCACGTCTTGCCGCAGGGGTTAGATTCCCGGGCTTCCCAGTCCACCGGCTCCACCGGAGCCGCGCAACCCGATCATCCCCGAGCGAGACGCAGCATGGCGGACACCTTCAAGAACTTCATCGGCGGCGAGTGGGTGGAGCCGTCGACGGGTCAATACTTCGAAAACCGCAACCCGGCCAGGCAGAGCGACCTGATCGGGATGTTCCCCCGCAGCGGCCGCGAGGACGTGGACCGCGCCGTGGCCGCCGCCAAGGCCGCGTTCCCCGACTGGAGCCGCACGCCGGCCCCGGCCCGCGGCGACATCCTGCGCCGCGTGGGTGACCTGCTGGTGGAGCGCAAGGACGAGATCGCCAAGGCGGCCACGCGCGAGATGGGCAAGACGCTGCAGGAGACGCGCGGCGACGTGCAGGAGGGCATCGACACGGCCTACTACGCCGGCGTGGAGGGCCGCCGCCTGTTCGGCCACACGGTGCCGTCGGAGCTGCGCAACAAGTGGGCGATGAGCTACCGCCGTCCCATCGGCGTCTGCGGCCTCATCACCCCGTTCAACTTTCCGCTGGCCATCCCCACGTGGAAGATGTTCCCGGCGCTGGTCTGCGGGAACACGGTGGTCATCAAGCCCGCCGAGGACACGCCGCACACCGTGGCGCTGCTGATCGAGGTGCTGGAGGAGGCCGGGATCCCCAAGGGCGTCGTCAACCTCGTCCACGGGCTGGGCGAGGAAGTGGGCGCCGCCATCGTGGAGCATCCCGGCATCCCCGTCATCTCCTTCACGGGGTCGACGGAGACGGGCTCCATCATCGCCCAGACGTGCGGGCGGATGCACAAGCGGCTGTCGCTGGAGATGGGCGGCAAGAACGCGCAGATCGTGATGGC
>DATABT010001140.1:0-10217 GCA_036259455.1 Longimicrobium sp.
GGTGCGCCTCCACGCGCACCGCCGCTTTCGTTTGGAAAGACGCAACGATTTCTCACACAGGGTCAACAGGGTAGAGTTCGTCTGGCGCAAGGACGAAACTGTGTTGCCCTGTTGACTCGGTGTGAGGCCCGATCTCTGGAACTCAGCGCCCGCCAAGGGCCTGGCGCGCTTCGTCCAGCGCGGCCGCGGCGGCGTCGAAGCGGCGCGCGAGGTCCGCGACCTCGTGCTCGGTGAGCGGCCGGTCCCCGGCGCGGATGGCCTCCACGACGGAGGGAAAGACGACGTTGCTGTAGCCGTTGTTCTCGTCCGCGGCGTAGATCAGGCCGCGGAACCACGGGCGCGTGCGCAGCCCCTCCGGCCGCGTGAGCGCGCGCTCCACCCGCATGAGCGCCGCGTTGGTACGCGCCAGCACGCCCGCCGCCGGCGCGCCCTGCGCCAGCCGCGCGTCCCGCGCCCGCGTGAACGCCGCGGCCGCCCTCTCCATCCGCCCGATCGCCTCCGACAGAGGCGCCATGGACACGTTCCAGCCGTGGCGGCTGGCGGCGGCCTCCATCTGCGGCACGTAGCCGCGCACGGTCCGCGCGAACTCCACGTAGTCGTACGGCAGCACGTCGGCGTTGGCCAGGCGCAGCATCAGCGCGGCGCCCACGCTGGCGGCGGTGGCGTGGCGCGTGAAGCCCGGGTCGCCGAAGCGGCTCATCCACGTGAAGTCGTCGTACTGCGAGTGATACACGCCGTAGAGCCCGCCGAAGCCCCAGTCCAGGTGCGGGATGCCCAGGTGGTTGTAGAACCCGGCGAAGTCCGATCCGCCGCCGGGGTCGCCCATCGCGGGCTCCGCGGAATCCGCCACGGCCCCGTTCCGCCGCCACGTCTCGTACACGCTCCCCTCTCCGCCGGGATCGGGGATGGCGC
The DNA here is from genome assembly GCA_036259455.1 of Longimicrobium sp. Taxonomy (GTDB): domain Bacteria; phylum Gemmatimonadota; class Gemmatimonadetes; order Longimicrobiales; family Longimicrobiaceae; genus Longimicrobium. Next base: position 913 of record DATABT010001140.1, read on the forward strand.
GCGCCACGTCGCGCAGCACCTCGCGCAGCGACGGCGACCCGCCCGCGCCGAACTGCGTGCCGATGGCGGAGACGTCCTGGTTCAGGTACGCCACGCCGCCGCGGGTAAGGCGGGCGGAGTCGTCCTCCACGTATTCCGTGCTGCCGATCAGCCCCCACTCCTCCGCGTCCCACGTGGCGAAGACGAGGGTGCGGCGCGGCCGCTGCCCGCTGCGCGCCAGCTCCGCCAGCGCCTGCGCGGCCTCCATCACGCTCACCGTGCCGCTCACGTTGTCCGCCGCACCCGGCCCCCACGCGTCGCGGTGCGCGCCGATCATCACGATCTCGTCCGGGAACTCCGTCCCGCGGATGAGGCCGAAGGTATTGTGGATCTCCTTCCACCCCGCCGTCTCCGCGTCCGTCGTCACCTGGATGCGCGCGGTGACGGGGCCGGGCCCGATGTGGTAGCGAAAGGGGAGGCCGCCCTGCCAGTCCTGCGGGATGTCCGCGCCGCGGATGCCGCGCAGCAGTTCCGCCGCGTCGCCGTACGACATGGGCACCACGGGGATGCGCGGGACGACCATCTGCCCGGCGGGGACATGCCGCGCGCCGGGGTGGCTGGCCCAGCCGGGGGTGGCGGGATCGCCGTTGCCGTTCATCACGCTGCCGCGCTGCACGCCGCCCTCGGGGCGCATGGGGCCTTCGGGATACACGTCTTCAACCACGTACCCGTCGTCGCGCGGATCGCTGTACATGATGAGCGCCACGGCCCCGTTGCGCTCCGCCTCGCGCGCCTTGATGCCGCGGAACGACCGCCCGTACCGCGCGATGGCGATCCTGCCGCGCACGCTGATTCCCATGGAGTCCAGCCGCGCGTAGTCCTCGATGAGCCCATAGTTTACGTAGACCACCTCGCCCGTTACGTCGCCCGGCGCGGAGTATCCGTTGACGGTGGGATACTGCGCGAGCGCGGACGCCGGATCACCCGGGATGGCGGGTTCGGCGAGGTCCAGCTCCATGGGATCGGGAGAAACGCGCCACACCCGGACGCCGGTGGCGTGCGGCAGCCAGACGCGGTAGGTGCGCACCTCCGTCTCCAGCCCCATCCGCCGCATCTGCTCGATGACGTAGTCGGCCGTGCGGCGCTGAACGGGCGTGCCCGCCACGTGCGTCTCCGCGGAGAGTACGCGCGAGTGCTGCTCGGAGCGCTGGGCGCTGGGGGTGCGGATGGCCGCGGCCTCGGCGGCGCGCTCGCGCTGCGCGGCCTGCGGCGAGTAGCCGGGCATGGGCTGCTGCGCGGCGAGCGCGGCCGGCAGGAGGAGGGACGGAAGGAGGATGCGTCGGAGCACGGTGGGTCTGCCGGTGGAGGAAGACGGCTGCGTGTGGATGGCGCAAACTACGCCGCCGTCCGCGCCGCGCCAACCCGCCCGGTGGAATGATCACGCGGCGGACGGAGGAAAACGAGAGGACGCGGAGGCGGCAGCGCGCCTCCGCGTCCGATTGCCGTTTCCCGACCCGCGGATCAGTCCGTCGTGCGGCGGCGCAGCAGGCCCGCGAGCAGGGGCGGCCCGGCGAGCAGCCCCACCAGCCACCACGCGGCCGCCGGGTTGCCCAGGTTGAGCGTCCATCCCCACGTGGGGAGCCGCTTTGGCACCCACACGCGCGTGTCGCGCTTGCTGAAGTAGATGCCCACGATGTTGTCCGACCAGTTGGCCGGGTTCTCCCACTCCGCCTGGTTGATCTGTTCCTGTGTCATGCTGGTCTCCTGTATCGTTCCGCGCCGTATCCGGTCCGGCACGCGCGCCGTCGATCGATCCCGCGCGGCACGATACGGACGGGGCCTTCGAAACGTGTCGCAGCTTACCCAGCAACGACAAGCCGCCCGCATCGCGCGGTATCCACATCCGTGGCGAAAACTACCTGGCAAGTGAACACCACGGCTTCGATGCCGGGGTGTTGTGCGGCGTCTGGATCCGTCAGTAGCCCACGTACGGCGGGGTGACGAGACGGCGGCGGGTGAGGCGCGCCATCAGAAAGCTGGTGACCACCTGCATGCCGAACATGGCGGCCAGGATGATGGCGGGGTCGGTGTCGCGGCCCACGTAGTAGACGGCCGTGGCCGTGGCGAGGATGGAGCCGAACAGCACGAAGCCGTAGCGTCCGCGGCTGCCCGTAAGCCGGTGCACGGCGAGCGGCGTAAAGAGCACGGACGCGGTGGCGCCCAGGTACACGTGCTCGCGGTTGCCCTGCATCACGCCGTTGGCCGCCAGCGCCCACGAGCCCACGAACAGCGCCATCACCGCCATGGTGACGGTGAAGTTCCACACCCCGCGGAAGAAGCGACGCATGGCACCGGGCCGCGGTGGCGCGGCGGCATCCGCGGGCGCCGTACCCTGCTGCGCCTCGGCACCCGCCGGGGACTGCTGCGCCAGCGGGGGCACCGTGGCATATGCGGGCTGCGGCGGCGCCGTGGCCATGCGCGGGTCCGCGTAGGCCGGCGGCGGGGCGTACGCGGGCGGCACCGTCCGCTCCCGCTCCCGCGCCGGCGCCGGAGAGGGACGGGGAGGCGGCACCGTCTGCAGGCGCGTGCCCTCGTCCGGCTCCACCGAGACGGCGCCCAGCGGCGGACGCACGCGCCGCGGCGGCACCGTGGATGCGGCGGGCATCGCGGCCACGGCCGACGCGGCGGCCTGCGCGGGGACGGGCGCGCCCTCGTGCGACAGCGCGTCGGCAAAGGCGCTGGCGTGGGAGTAGCGCGCGAGCGGGTGGATGGAGAGAGCGCGGGCCAGCGCATCCAGCACGTAGCCGGGCACGTCGGGCGCGCGCCGCGGCAGCGCGGCCACGGCCTCCGACGTCTCCTCCGCCATCCGCGCCGGGTCAGACGAGGTGAACGGCCGCACGCCGGTGAGCAGGTTGTATCCCACCGCCGCCAGGCTGAACACGTCGGACGCGGGCGTGAGGCGCTCGTCGCCGCGCATCTGCTCCGGCGAGGCGTAGGCGGGGGAGAACGGCGACCGGCCGAACTCCGTGAGGTGCGTGACCGTGCCCTCCTCGCCCGACAGCTGCGCGATGCCGAAGTCCAGCACGCGCACGTGCGGCTCGTCGGGGTGGTCGCTGGTCTCCAGGAACAGGTTGCCGGGCTTGACGTCGCGGTGGACGAGGCCGGCGCGGTGGCCGGCGGCCAGCCCGCGCGCCGCCTGCCGCACGATGCTCATCGACACGTGTACGGGCGGCGGCCCCGTGCGCGCCAGCCGCACCGCCAGGTCTTCGCCCTGCAGCAGCTCCATCACCAGAAAGTCCAGCCCCACCTCCGGGTCCGTGCCGAAGTCGTACACGGACACCACGTTGGGATGGTGCAGCGCCGCCGCAGCCCGAGCCTCGCGAAGAAAGCGCGCCTGCAGACGGCCGTGCTCCGCCGGGTCCGCCGCGGTGATGCCGATCACCTTTACGGCCACGGCACGGCCCAGCCGCTCGTCCATCGCGCGGTACACGGCGCCCATGCCGCCGCGGCCGATCACCGCGTCGATGCGATAGCGCGCGCACAGCGTGCGTCCGGTCAGCAGCCCCGCGATCCCGTACATCTGGGATGGTCTACGGTGTTCGGGTGATGGATGTGGATGCGATTGCGCGGGCAGGACTTACGAATGGAGCAGCGGTTTGGTTTCCACCGCCGGCGGGTGCCGGCTCTGCGTACCCTCTCTGCGCCCGGATGGGTTGCACGGGAAAAGTAGCGCAAGTGCGCCCGCCGCGGCAGTCCGGGGCTCTCCTCCGGAGGGGGGAGGGGAAAGACAGAGGACGCGGAGGGGCTGTCGAGCCTCCGCGTCCGCTTCTCGTTTCCCGGACTCTATTGGCCCAGCGCGTCCAGCAGCTTGCCGTGGATGCCGCCGAAGCCGCCGTTGCTCATCACCAGCACCACCTCGCCGCCTTTCAGGTCCGGCGTGAGGCGGGCGACGATCTCGTCGGGGTCGGGGATGAAGTCGGCGGGCTTGCCGGCGGAGCGCCACGCATCCACCAGTTCGTGTGGGTTCATCGCCGTCTCCGCCGTGTAACGCTCCGGATGGAACAGGCCCGCCAGCACCACGCGCTCCGCGCTGGCGAAGGCGTCGCGGTAGGCGTCCTGGAATTCACGCCGCTGCGCCGTGTAGCTGCGCGGCTCGAAGACGGCCACGACGGGCCGGCCGGGGTAGCGCTGGCGCACGGCGTCGATCGTCTCCCGCACGGCGGTGGGATGGTGCGCGAAGTCGTCGATCACCGTGACGCCCCGCACGGTGCCGCGCACCTCCATCCGCCGCTTTACGCTGGCGAACGTCCGCAGCCCGTCGCGCACGCCCTCGCGGTCCGCGCCGATGGATTCGGCCGCGGCGATCACCGCCAGGCAGTTGCGCACGTTGAAGGCCCCCGTCAGCGGCGTCTGGATGTCGCCCCACGCCTGGCCGTCGTGCAGCACGGTGAACCGCGTTCCCTGCTCGCCGAACGAGACGTCGCGGGCCGTCCAGCGCGGATGTTCGCCGCCCTCGATCGCATCATCCCCGTACGCGAACGACTCGACGGGGGCAAAGGACCTGGGCGCCAGCTCGCGGACGATGGGCGAATCCCATCCCGCCACCAGCGCCCCGTTGCGGGGAACCAGGTTGATGAAGCGCGCGAAGGCGAAGCGATACGCCTCTTCGTCGCGGTAGATGTCGGCGTGGTCGAACTCGATGTTGTTGACGATGGCCGTGACGGGCAGGTAGTGCCACATCTTGGGCCCCTTGTCGAAGTACGCCGTGTCGTACTCGTCCGCTTCGATCACGAAGTAGTCCGACTCCGTCAGCCGGAAGCTGCTGCCGAAGTTCTCCGCGATCCCGCCGATCAGGAACGACGGGTTGAGCCCCGCGCTCTCCAGGATCCACGCAAGGAGCGAGGTCGTGGTCGTCTTGCCGTGCGTCCCCGCGACGGCCAGCACGTGGCGGCCGCGCAGCAGTTCGTCCTTGATGACCACGGCGGCGGCGGTGTAGTGCATCCGCCGCTCCAGCACCGCCTCCAGCTCCGGGTTGCCGCGGCTGATGGCGTTGCCCACGACCACGACGTCGGGGTTCACTTCCAGGTTGGCGGGCGCGTATCCCTCGGCGTAATCGATGCCCAGGTTGCGCAGCTGGCTGGCCATGGGCTCGTACACGTTCTCGTCCGAGCCCGTTACGCGGTGCCCGGCCGCGCGCAGCAGCCCCGCCAGCGACGCCATGGCCGTTCCGCCGATGCCGATGAGGTGATAGTGGCGCGGATGCTCGGCGCGGACCGGGTGGCGGCGGGCGGTGGACGCGGACTGGGCCATCAATGCACTCTCCTTGCGACGTGGGTCAGGGCGCGGCGCCGTTGCCAGAGGCGTGCCGCGCCCGGGCATGCAAACCGCGACGGGTGTTAGATTGCACGCGCGCGGCGAACGAGGCAACGCCGCGGCGCATCATCATCCGGGAACACGGGGCGGCGGAGGGGGGATGCCGGAGGAGACGGTCCTGCAGATCAACGATTCGCTGTGGATTCCGCGCGCGGAGCTCACGTACCGCGCCACGCGGTCCGGCGGGCCCGGCGGGCAGCACGTGAACACGTCCAGCAGCCGCGTGGAGCTGGCGTGGGACGTGGGCGCGTCGCCCAGCCTTACGGACGAGCAGCGTGCGCGCATCCAGGAAAAGCTCGCGAACCGCATCAACGGCGAAGGCGTACTGCTGATGTCCAGCAGCGAGCAGCGCAGCCAGCACCAGAACCGCGAGCTGGTGACGGCGCGCTTCGCCGAGCTGGTGGCGCAGGCGCTGGTCGTCCCCAAGAAGCGGATCAAGACGAAGCCCTCGCGCGCGGCGAAGGCGGCGCGCCTGGACGAGAAGAAAAAGCGGTCCGCGGTGAAGAAGATGCGTGGCGCAATCCGCCACGACGAGTGAGGCGCCGGGGGGAAGGGTGTGTACGATGGCGTCTGATGATCGATCCGACCACTTCGTGCCGCCGTCCTATTCTACCGGCTTGATTCCTGGCTGGTTTCTCGTTGATTTCGCTGCACATCTGATCAGCGCCCACCCTCGCCAAGCGAACAGAATGAGCACCGCAAAGACAGGCGTCGTGGACCTGCTGGACGATCTCCCGGAGCACTGCACCGCCGCAGAGGCCGAGCACATCCATCGTGTCCGGAGCAAAATTCTACGCGGAGATGCCGATTACGAGGCCGGGCGCACGCTGACTCACGAGGAGTTCAGAGCGCGGATGGCGCCGTGGCTTGCCGGCTGACGTGGACCGAAGGCGCTACGGCAGACATCGAGGATTACGCACACGTTCTCACCCAGCGTTCCCCCGCAGCCGCTGCACGATCCGTTCAGACGATCCACGACGCGGCGGAACGGCTCTGTGATTTTCCCGAGTCCGGGCGCATTGTGCCCGAGTGGCGGCACCGGGGCCCACGCGAGATCAGCGTGAAGCACTTTCGTGTGATCTACCGGCTGGAGCCGGACGAAGTCGTCATCATCGGCGTGGAAGACGCCAGACAGATCCTGCCGGGCTGGTACTCGGCCGATGAGGAATCAGAGACGTGAGGAGGGTGCACATGACGCGTGTGGCGCAAAGGGCTTGGAAAGGGAGCGGGCGGACTCGCTGGTGAGTCCGCCCGCGGTCATTTTGTCCCCAGGAAAGGATTCAGCCGATCGGCTCCGCTCCTCGCAAGCGGATGCCGGTGCTGGCTTCGCCGCAGGTGCCGTCGGCGAGCAGGGCGTCCACGGCGGCGCCGATGGCTTCTTCCAGCTTCGCGTTCAGGCGGGTGTAGCCGAGCAGCGCGCGCACCTCGGCCATCAGCTCCTTGCGCGGCAGGCCGCCGCGGGCGCGCAGCACGGCCAGCGCCGCCTCGCGGTACTCCTCCGGAGGGATGCGCTCGGCCGGGATCTTCGTGTCGCGGCGGGAGCGGACGGTGACGGCGCCGTCCGGCGCGTGGACGAAGTGGCCGCGGCGCGTGAGGATCTGCTGCGCGGCGGCCGCGTCGAGCGCGTGCGCGATGCGCGCGGTGATGCGCGAGCCGGTGCGCGCGAGGCCCCACATGGCCGCCACGCGCGCCTCCACGTCGTCCACGTGCACGGGAGCCTCGGCGTTCACCACCTCGCGCAACGCGGCCAGCAGCAGCGACTGCGGGGCGGCGAGGATGTCCGTCCCCGCGTAGCGTGGGGTGACGTCCGCCATCTCGTACGGCGCGACGGGGATCTCCGCCGGCGCGTCCGGCGGCGGAGGGGCCTGGGGCGGAGAGGCGTTCGCATCCGCATCACCCACGATCTTTTCGATGCGAAGCAGCTCGCGCTGCTCGGCATCACGGCGGCGGGCCTCCTCCTCCGCCTCGCGCGCGGCGGCGGACTCGCGGGCGTGGACGCGCGACGCGTCGATCAGCTTCAGCAGCCGCTCGATCTGACCCTCGCGGTCCTTGAACCAGTCGGTGCTCCACACGCGGTGGATCTGCCAGCCGCGCGCTTCCAGCACCTGCTGCCGCAGCCGGTCGCGGTCGCGCGCGGTCTCGCTGGCGTGGTAGGCGACGCCATCGCACTCGATGCCGCAGACGTAGCGGCCGGGCATCTCGTCATCCACCACCGCCATGTCGATGCGGTACCCCGCCGCGCCCACCTGCGCCTGCACCCGGACGCCGCGCCTCGCAAGCTCATCCATCACCTGCCGCTCGAACTCGGACTCGGCGTCGGCGGAAAGGGTGGCGGTGGCGCTCTGCAGGGTGCCGCGCTCGGCGTAGAGCAGGAACTCGCGCAGCAGGGCGGGTCCGCGCGACGAGGTGGAAGCGGGGTTGATGTCGTCGCCGCGCATGGACGAGAACACGACCATCCGCCGGCGGGCGCGCGTCGTCAGCACGTTCAGGCGCCGCCAGCCGTTTTCGCCGTTGATGGGGCCAAAGTTGTAGCGCAGCCGCCCGTCGCGCCCCTTTGCGTAGGTGACGCTGAGGAGAATGACGTCGCGCTCGTCGCCCTGGATGTTCTCCAGGTTCTTGACGAAGAACGGCTCCGCGCGGTCGCGGGCGAAAAAGGGCTCGATGGATGAATCCTGCCGGCGCCGCAGCTCCAGCTCGTCCTGGATGGCCAGCTGCTGGCGCAGGTTGAAGGTGCCCACGCCCAGGCTGACGTCCGGATGCTCCTTCGCGTGGCGGACGACCTCGTCCACCACGCGGCGCGCCTCCACCAGGTTGAGGCCCTTGCCCTCGTACACGCCGTCGGGAACGTACTCGAAGCGGAGGCCGGCGGCGCCGCCCGCCGCGTCCACGCTGGGAAAGGTGAACAGGTCCGCCTCGTAGAACGAGACGTTGCTGAAGGTGATGAGCGACTCGTGCGCGCTGCGGTAGTGCCAGCGCAGGCGCGTCTTCGGCACGCCGGCGCCCAGGAACTCCTCCAGCACGCTCTCCGTGTCCTCGAACAGCGGCGTGCCGTCTTCCCCCAGCTCGGCCGTGGCCTGGCCGCTCATCACGGAGAAAAAGTTGGTCGGCGGCAGCTGGCGCGGATCGCCCACCACGACCAGGCGCGCGCCGCGGACGATGGACCCCACCGCGTCTTCGGACGGCAGCTGGCTGGCCTCGTCGAAGATGACGACGTCGAACGAGGGTGCGCCGCCGTCCAGCAGCTGCGCGACGGTCAGCGGGCTCATCATGAAGCACGGCTTGATGGCGCGGATGGCGGCACCGGACTCGCGCAGCGTGCGGCGCAGGGGCGCGTGGCGGCGTTCCTTTGCCATCTGCGCCTGCAGAAAGGGCATGGCGGCCTTGGCCGCGGGCTCGCGCAGCCGCGCCTGCACGGCGTCGCGCAGGCGGCCGATGAGGGCGTCGCGGTTCTCGCGCAGGACGGCCTGGTCCAGCTCGCGGAACTCGGCCAGCCGCTGCTCGTGCGACAGGGTCGCGAACCGGCTCAGCGGCTCGCGCTCCTGCACGGCGGCCGTCACCCACTTCTGGTGGAACGCGCGGCGGAAGGCGTTCGGCAGGTCCGCGAAGGCGAGGTCGCCGGCCAGCGCGGGCGCCAGCAGCTCGCCGGCGGCGCCCTCCGCCACCTTCGCGCGCACCAGCTCGAACGCGGCCCAGCGCGGCGCCAGGGCGATCCCCGCCTCCAGCGCGGCGGCGCGCTCCGCGATCTCCGCCAGCGGCGTGGGGTGCAGGTAGTCCGCGGGCCACTCGGCAAGCGTGCGGAGGCCGGCGAGCGCGCGGGTGGCGGCTTCGGAGGCGGTGCGGAGCGCATCCGCGAGCGAGACGTCGGGGCGCGGCTGCGTGGCCAGCTCGGCCGCGGCCTCGGCCAGGCGGCTCTCCACGCAGAGGGTGCGGTACTCCACGACCCAGCGGACGTA
>DATABT010001141.1:0-3899 GCA_036259455.1 Longimicrobium sp.
GACATGCCGGGCGTGTCGCCCGACCGGCATGTCCGCGACCAGGACCAGGGCGTCGTTGGTCTCGTAGATGTCGGTGCGCGGCGCGCCGCGGCCGCTGGAGGACGAGATCCACGAGAGCAGCGGCGTGGCCGTGAGCCGCGCGCACGCCGGCATCCTGTGGACGCACAACGACTCCGGCGATCCGCTCCTTTACGCCGTGTACGCGGACGGGCGCACCGCCGGGCGCGTCCGCGTCGCCGGTGCGCGGGTGGAGGACTGGGAAGACGTCGCGCTGGCGCCCTGCCCGTCCGGCGGCGACTGCCTCTACGTGGCCGACATCGGCGACAACGATGCGGAGCGGCCGTCCATCACCGTCTACCGCGTTCCCGAGCCCGCGCCCGGCGCCGCCGCGTCCGCCCCGGCGGAGGCCATCCGCCTGCGCTACCCCGACGGCGCGCAGGACGCCGAGGCGATGTTCGTCCTGGGTGGCGCCATCCACGTGGTCACCAAGGGCGAGTCGGGCCCCATCGCCATCTACCGGGCCCCGCGGTCCGCCGGGCCCGGGGCGGAGGCCACGCTGGAGCGCGTCCGCCAGCTCTCGCCGGGCAAGGTCGATCGACCGATGCGCGTCACCGGCGCCGACGCCAGCGCGGATGGGCGGTGGGTGGTGATGCGGACACTGGAATCCGCATCCCTCTACCCCGCGTCGGAGCTGGATGGAGATGGCCCGCTCGCGCCGCGGGCCGTGGATCTGGAGGAGCTGGATGAACGGCAGGGCGAGGGGATCGCCTTTGCGCCGGACGGATCGCTGGTGGTGACGAGTGAGGGCGGCAAGAAGGACAGGCCCGCCACCGTCGCGCGCCTCACCTGTACGCTGCGCTGATCAGCCTCCCCGCAACTGCTCGTGGCGGATGCGGCCACGCGGCAGACGCACCACACCAGACGGACTCCGCGACGGTTCGGAAGGCAGCTCACGCATCAAACAAACAGGGAACCAGCCAAAGCTCGCTTCTTTCCGAACATCTCTACTGATCTCCAGCCCTATGAGGTCGCTGCCGAGGCGCCGAACTGGTGCGTCGGCACGTTGCTCACGGAGCGGGTCGTTTGCTCCGAGTAGCGCGTGGTAAGCTCGCGCGGTCGAAGGTACGAGATGTCGATCGCGGGCCCCATCGCTTTCAGCACACGGCCCTCGCATACACCGGAAGCAGCGTACCCGATCCGGAATCCATGATTCCGACACGGACGCCCGAGGGATGTTTGAAGACGCGATGGCTGGTACCCGACGTGCTCGTCTCGAAGCCAAACTCTTCCAGTCCAGAATCGGTCTATCCAAGCCCCCGCGGCCGCACGCGCCGTTCCGCCAGCGCGAGTGCCGCGTCCACCGCCAGCGCCAGCAGCGCCGCGGGGATTGCGCCGGAGAGGATCATCCGCGTGTCCGAGAGCGCCAGCCCGGCCACGATGGGATCGCCCAGCCCGCCCGCGCCGATGAACGCCGCCAGCGTCGCCGTTCCTACCGCGATCACCGCCGACGTCCGCACGCCGGCCATGATCGCGGGCGCGGCCAGCGGCAGCCGCACGTGGCGAAGCACCTGCGCGTCGCTCATCCCCAGTGCCCGCGCGGCCTGCACCGCCTCCGGACTGGCGTCGCGCACGCCGGTGTAGGTGTTCCGGACGATGGGGTAGAGCGAGTAGAGAAAGAGCGCCACCAGCGCCGGCACCATCCCGATCCCCAGCAGCGGGATCATGAACGCCAGCAGCGCGATGCCGGGAATGGTCTGCAGCACGCCGACGGCGCGCACCGTCCCCTCCGCCGCGCCCGCGCGCGCCCGCCCCAGCAGCACGCCCAGCGGAATCGCCACCGCCGCCGCGGCCAGCAGCGACAGCGCCACCAGCAGCAGGTGCCGCCCTGCCAGTTGTGCCAGCGCGCCGCGCCGCTCCCACAGGTATCCGCCGAGCGGTTCCCCGCGCGCCGCCGGCGCCGCATCGCCGCGGTCCAGCGCGCCCGCGAGTCCCAGCTCGCGCAGCCCGTCCGCCGCCACACGCGCGACCGGCTCGCCGTCCACCTCCACGCGGCGGTTGAGCGCGCGCATCGTCCGCACGTCCAGCCGTCCGCTCAGCACCGTCAGCGCGGCGACGGCGTCCGGCCGGTCCCGCTGCAGGCGCGCGCTCACCAGCGCCGCCGCCTCGTACGGCGGAAAGAATCCGCGGTCGTCCTCCAGCACCACCAGCCCGTACCGGTCGATCAGCCCGTCCGTGCTGTATCCGTCGATCACGTCCACCGCCCCCTCCGCCAGCGCGCGGTACTTCACCGCCTGCACCAGCGGGCGGACGGAGCGCGGCCGCAGCCCGTACGCGGCGCGCAGCCCCTCCAGCCCGTCCTCGCGCCCGATGAAGTCCGGGGTGAACCCCGCCCGCAGCTGGGCCGACGCGCGCGCCAGGTCAGACAGCGTGCGCAGCCCGTACCGCTCCGCCGTCTCCCTGCGCACGGCGATGGCGTACGTGTTCTCGAAGCCCAGCGGCGGCAGCCACCGCACGCCCCAGCGCGCCGCGAACTCGCGCGACACGCGCCCGAACACCTGGCCCGGGTCGGAACGCGGCGGCTCGCCCAGGATGGCGAGCAGTCCGGTGCCCGTGTACTCGGGATAAACGTCGATGGCCCCCGTCCGCACCGCGCCGAACGCGATCTCCGTCGCGCCCAGCCCCGTCCGCCGATCGACGGGAATGCCGCGCGCCTCCAGCACCTGCGCGAACATTTCCGCCAGCAGGTAGCTCTCCGCGAACGGCTTCGACGCGACCACCACCGGCCGGTCCGCCTGCGCGGCCACCGGACGGACCGGGAGGATGATGGCGAGCAGCGCCGCGAGGGCGAGGATGCGCCGCATCATCCACCTCCCAGCCGCGACCGCGCGACAAGCCCCGCCACGTACTCCGTCTCCGGATCGCGGACGAGCGTCTCGGGCGATGCGACCTGCTCGATGCGGCCGCCGCGCAGCACGGCGATGCGGTCCGCCAGCAGCGCCGCCTCATGCAGGTCGTGGGTGACCAGGAGGGCGGTGATGCCCAGCTCGCGGCGCAGCCTGCCGAACGCGTCCTGCAGGTCCGCGCGGGTGATGGCGTCCAGCGCGCCGAACGGCTCGTCCAGCAGCACGATTCCCGGCCGCGCCGCCAGCGCCCGCGCGATGGCCACGCGCTGCCGCTGCCCGCCGGAAAGCTCGCGCGGCCAGCGCCCGCCGAACACCGCCGCGTCCAGGCCCACCCACGCCAGCGCCGCCGCGCCCCTGGCCTCCGCGTCGGCCTCGCCGCGCAGCCAGGGGACGAGCGAGGCGTTGCGCAGCACCGTCCAGTGCGGCAGCAGCCCGCCCTCCTGCTGCACGTACCCGATCCGGCGGCGCAGCTGCACCGCATCCACCAGAGCCGCGTACTGGCCCTCCACCGTCACGCGCCCGCCGTCCGGCTCCGTCATGCGGTTGAAGCAGCGCAGCAGCGTCGTCTTTCCCGACCCGCTCTCCCCCACCAGCGCCACGCACTCCCCCGCCGCCGCGGCGAGCGACACGCCGTCCAGTGCCGCCACGGCGCCGTACCGCTTCACCACGCCCTCGGCCGCGAGCACGGGTTCGGAGTCGGACCTCGTCATCGGGGTCTGAGGGTCAGGACAAGACACGAGCCCGCTTCGACCTTCGTGCTTCGCTCCATGCCTTGAATTTGCGCGTGTAGTCCCAGATGGCCACCGGAAGAATGAACATCTCAGCGATCACCATCCAGATCGCCATCCACCCGATGCCGGATACTCCTCCAAACCCAGGCAGGTGAGGCTCCCATCCGCTGATGATGAACGGTATGCCAAAGGTGAAGCCGAACGCGGGGCCGCCAACGACAACCGCATGCAGGCCGCCCCAGAGCTCCTCTGATCGCTCGCGCTG
>DATABT010001142.1:0-15496 GCA_036259455.1 Longimicrobium sp.
ACCGCCGCCGTCTCCTGCGCGAGCGCGGGGGCCGGCGCCAGCCCGCAGAGGATCGCCGCGCACGCGAGGGCGATCCGCGCGAGCAGACGTGCGGGAACGAGAGGGGGCTCGATGTATCGCAAAGGACGTCGATCTTTCCGGTTCGCGTTCGGCCGCGGGCGGCGGATGCAGGGCAAGAGGCTGGCCGCCCGGCTTCCACGGCAAGCGCCGGGATACCTGCTCGTTGCGCGAAAGGGTCCGCACTTGCGGCGGATGGTGCCGCCGTCGAAGTTGCGCGCTGGCCGGAGAACGCGCGGAGGCCGCCGGTGCGGACGATGGTGATCATCATCCGCATCCCACGCGAAGCGCGCACGGCCGGAGATCATCCCAATCTACGTTCCCCGATCGATGGCCGGTTTTCCGATGGAGACTTCGCCGCGCAGGCTGGTGAGCATTCGCAGGTTGGTGCCCAGCGACCGCATTCCCGAGTACGCCGAGCTGTGGGCGCGGCTGCACCATGCCGCCAAGGCGCGCGGCGCGCACGCGTGGGCGTTCGCCAGCGCGGACCACCGCGACACCTACCTGGAATTCCTGGAGTTCGGCGCCGACAGCGACGTGCGCAGCGACGAGAAGGTGGTGGCCGCCATCCAGGCGCTGCACGAGAAGTTCGGCGATGCCTATCCCGCGCCGCGCACCCTGGAGGAGTGGGTGGCGCTCCCCACCCCGCCGCCGGTGGCCGAATGAGCGACCGTGACCGCCTGCGCGCCCTGCTGCTGGAGCGCTCGTTCCGCACGGGCGACTTCGTGCTCGCTTCGGGCGCGCGCAGCCAGTACTACATCGACTGCCGCACCACCACCACCCACGCCGAGGGCCAGGCGCTCGTCGGGCGCCTGGGGCTGGAGCTGCTGCGCACCGCCAGCCTGCTCCCCGACGCCGTGGGCGGGCTTACGATGGGAGCCGACCCGGTGGCGTACGCCATCGCGCACGCGTCGTGGCTGGCGGGCGCGCCGGTGCACGCGTTCTCGGTGCGCAAGCAGCCCAAGGAGCACGGCACCGGCAAGCGCGTGGAGGGATGCTTCCAATCCGGCTCGCGCGTGGTGATCGTGGAGGACGTGATCACCAGCGGAAAGAGCGCGCTGCAGGCCTGTGACGCCGTGGAGGCCGAGGGAGGGATCGTGCTCGGCGTGATCGCGCTGGTGGACCGCGAGGGCGGCGGCCGCGAGGCCATCGAGACGCGCGGATACGTGGTGCACACGATCTTTCCCGTGGGCGAGCTGCTGGCGGCGGCGAAGGCGCAGGGCCCCGTTCCCCGATCCCTGCCCCGAGCAACCCCGCCCTGAGAGGGGAGATTCGGCGAGCGGGGCGGCACGCGAAGACAGCCGGCCTCTCGGCACAGGCGGAGTCTTACGGCGTCGCGTTTTCGCGCGAACCCCCCTCCCCGGCCCTCCCCGCAAACTGCGCGGGGGAGGGAGGTGCGACGCACCCTGGGTCTCATCCAACCGTACCTCCGTACCTTCGTACCTTTTCTCCCGCACTCCCGCACTTCCCCGCGCGCACTGATCTTGCCGGGCCCATTCCGCCGCGAAAGGCCCGTCCCGCACCGCCGGTAGCCACCCGTGAGTCCAACCCCCGAGGCACGCAACCGCGACCACGACGCGCAGTTCGGCGGCGCCCGTGACGGCGTGGCCGTGCTGTCGCCGCAGTGGCGTTTTCTGTATGCCAATGCCTCGCTGCTGGAGATCCTGAACCTGCTGGGCGGCCACGAGGGGGTGGAGACCTTCTGGGACGCCATCCCCGGCTGGGACCAGGTGCCCGAGGCGCAGGAGCTGCGCCGGGCCATGACGCAGCGCGTGCCCATTCTCTTTCGCTTCGACCGGCGGCCGGAGGTGCCGCACGTGTGGGAGGTGGCCGCGGAGCCTCTGGAGGCCGGCGACCTGCGCGTGCGCCTGCGCAACGTGACCGCGCAGGCGGAGATGGAGGAGCTGCAGCGGCGCGTCCTGGAGGTGCACAGCACGTTGGCGCAACGCGAGCGGCGGCTGATGGACATCGTCACCGCGGCGCCCGTCTCGCTGGCGCTGCTGGACGCGCGGACGATGGTGGTCGTGGAAGCCAACGAGGCGTACGCGCGGCTGCTGGACGAGCCGTGGCGGGAGCCGGGCGCCATCATGGGCCATCCGATGGCCGACTTTCTCCCCGAGTACGAGGAGAGCGGCATCCGCCGGATGCTGGAGACGGTGGCCGAGACCGGCCGCGCCTTCGAGAGCGGCGAGTTCGAGTACCACGGCTTCGACCGCGGGCCCGCGTGGTTCCGTCTCACCGTCAAACCCATCACGGACGAGGAAGACGGCGATTCCGTCCGCTACCTCCTCGTCCTCGCCGTCGAGGTAACCTCGCTGGTCCAGGCCCGTCACCGCGTGGAAGCGGAGCGGCGCGCGCTGTACGACGTGCTGGACACGCTCCCCGTGGGCGTCATCGTCGCGGAGGCGCCGTCGGGGCGAATGACGTACATCAACCCCACCGCCGTGGCCCTGAGCGGCCGCACGCAGGAGGAGCTCGCGGCGGGGAGCGTGCGGGAGTACGCCTCGCGGTGGCGGATCTCCAAGCCCACGGGCGAACCGTTCCCCACGCGCGAGCTGCCGCTGGCCCGCGCGCTGGCCGGCGAGGCCACGCGCGAGGTGGAGGTGGTGCTGGGGATGCCGGACGGCTCCGAGCGCACCGTCCTGGTTTCCGGCGTGCCCCTGCGCGACGCGGCCGGGCGGGTGGAGCGCGGGATGGTGGCGTTCTACGACATCACCGAGCGCCTGAAGCTGGAGCACGCCCTGATCGACCGCACGCGCGAGGCGGAGCACGCGGCCGCCAACGCCGCCCTGCGCGAGGAGGAGAGCCGCGCGCTCCGGGAGATGGGGCGTGCGCTGGTCTCGTCGCTGGAGCCGGAGGACGTGCTGCGCCTGGCGGGGCAGAACGCCATGGAGCTGCTGGGCGCGCGCGGCAGCTTTTTCGCCGCGCCGGTGCCGGGCGCGGACGAGATCCTGGTTTCCCCGGCGCTGGGGATCCTGGCGGAGATGGAGGGGACGCGCACGCGGCTGGCCGGGAGCGCGGCGGAGATGGTGCTGCGCGAGGGGACGCAGATGTTCAACGCGCTGGAGACGCTCCCCGCGGCGAGTCCGCTCCTTCCCGTGATGCACCGCGTGGGCGCGCGCAACCTGCTGCTGGTGCCCGTCCGCGCCTTCGGCGAGGCGCTGGGCGTGCTGGGCGTGGTGGACCGCGGCGGCGGCTTTGGCCGGATCGACGCGCGCCTGCTGGAGGCGTTCGCGGATTCCGCCGCGCTGGCCGTCCACAACGCGCGCCTGTACGCCGGCGAGCGCGAGCGGGCGGAGGTGAACCGCGCCCTGCTCCGCGCGGCGGAGGTGCTGACCTCCACGCTGGACCCGGCGGAGGTGATGGAGCGGATGGTCTCGCTCGCCATGGAGCTGGTAGGGGCGGATGGCGCGGGACTCACGCTCCTGTCCGGGGAGCACGAGGAGGAGCTGCGGATTGCGGTCGCCAGCGGGATCCTGGAGCCGCTGCGGGGGATGGGCGGACGCGCGGAGGGGAGTCTGACGGAGGAGGCGTTCCGCCGTGGCGTGCCCAGCGTTTTTTCCGCAACGAATGATTCGGCGCACCCCGGCATGGCGTGGCTGCGGCGCGTGGGCGTGGAGCACTACGCCGTGTTTCCCCTCCGCACGGGGGACGAAAAGCTGGGGATGCTCGGGCTCGTTCGTGGGGCGGAGAGCCCGCCGTTCACGCGGCAGGAGCTGGCCACGCTGGCGCTGCTGGGCGACCAGGCCGCGCTGGCCGTGCGCAACGCGCGGCTGTACGAGCGCGCGCAGGCCGCCAGCCGCGCCAAGAGCGAGTTCCTGGCGATGATGAGCCACGAGCTGCGCACGCCGCTCAACGCGCTGGCCGGCTTCAGCAGCCTGCTGGAGGAGGGGATCTACGGGCCGGTCACCCCGGAGCAGCGCGAGGCGCTGGGGCGCATGCGCGGCGCCCGCGAGCACCTGGTGACGCTCATTGACCAGGTGCTGGACGTGGCCCGCGTGGAGGCGGGGACCAAGCGCGCCCGCCCGGAGCCCGTCGCCCTCGCCGCGCTGGTCCGCGACGTGTGCGACGCCCTCCGCGGCGCCGCGGACGCGCGCGGACTGTCGCTGAACGTGCAGACGCCGGACGACGGCCCGAGCGTGCAGACGGACGCGGGGATGGTGCGGCAGATCCTGACGAACCTGATCGGCAACGCCGTCAAGTTCACCGAGCGCGGCGGCATCACCGTGCGCCTGGCGCGCCGCGGCCGCGACGTGTTCCTGGAGGTGGAGGACACCGGCCCCGGCATTCCCCCGGAGCTGCACGACCGCGTGTTCGAGCCCTTCTTTCAGGTGGACCCATCCACCACGCGGCGCGAGGGCGGCGTGGGGCTGGGCCTGGCCCTGAGCCGCGAGTTCGCGCGACTGCTCGGCGGCGACCTCACCCTCCGCAGCACCCCCGGCCAGGGCACCACCTTCACCCTGCGTCTCCCGGCGGATTCTGAGGACGCGCAATCTTTACGGTCTTGACAACCGGGCCGATCTTCCCACTTTTCAGCTCCCACCCCGAAGAGGACTTTACCTACTCCGGGTTCCAGAACAGATGCTCATTCCTCGTTCCCCACTGCCCAGCTCATCTCAATGGCCCTGTATGACAAGCTGCCGGTCGCAGATCCGGACGAATACACCTATTCCGTGACGGGCGAATGGTCTCGTCAGAAGCACCTCCCGCTCTGGAACTATCTCCGGATCGTGTCTACGGGCATGAAGGATCAGTTCGCCAGCCGCGTGTACATCGACCTCTACGCTGGTGCTGGGAAGGCGAGGATAAAGGGGACCGATGAACTTCTGCTGGGATCGCCGTTACTTGCTCTTGCCGTTCGCGACGCGTTTGACCGACATGTTTTCTGTGAGGCTGATCCAGAGCTTTTTGCGGCTCTGTCGGCCCGTGTCAGTGCGCATGCAAACGGTGCCCGAGCGGTGCTGATTTCTGGTGATGCCGAGAAAAGCGTCGAGCAAATCCTTACGGTGGTACCTCGATTGAAGACCCTCTCGCTATGCTTTGTTGATCCGTACGATCTGGGTTTCTCTTTCGAGATGATTCGCCGCCTATCGCACGACCGGCGCATGGACTTCCTTGTTTTGGTCGCAGCTCAAATGGACGGACAGAGAAACGAGCGAGTGTACGCGCGTCCGGAGAGTCGAAAAATCGAACGGCTGCTGAATGATCCAGACTGGCGTACGAAGTGGGCGCAAGTAAGCTCGCATAAGAAATTCGCCACTTTCCTCGTCGAGAGGTTCACTGCGGCGATGCTTGAAATAGGGTACCAGACTCCGCCACCCGACGCTGAGCCGATAGGTGGAACCGTCTGACAGGCACGTGCCGCTATACTATCTCGCGTTCTACAGCAAAAATCCGCGTGGATACGATTTCTGGAAGAAATCGAAGAAGTACGCAACGGAGCAGTCGGACCTGGGACTGTTCTAAGTCCCAGCAGTTGGGATTGCTGGTGTAGAGAGCACGATTCGCTGAGGCATTTCGTCCCACGTGCGTCCCTCGAGTGCACGTCCGCCAGCCTTGGGCGTGCGCCCACCCCACTGTTTGAAGAAGAAGGGAACGTTGGCCGCAATGCATTGATCGCGGACTTCGCCCGCCCATGCCGCGTCCATCTTGCGGTGACCGATTCCGCTCTCCCCGCCAACGATCACCCAGCCAATCCCGTTCAAGTCCAGCCGGACAGGGCCGAGCAGGGGTTCGCAGGAGAGAAAGCGGACCTCCGCGGGCACGAGCCGGATGTGATCGACGCGATAAATCACATCCTGGTTTTCCACGCTGGTCCCCATCCAGATATGCGCTGGAATCCGACCTGTAGGAAAGAGGTCACGGTTGCGATCCACGAACCGCACGGCACGCGTGGGCCGCTTGGTCAGCACTTGGTAGACGTGGCGATCCGTCTCCATCATCACCTTGAAGATCTCCCTTATGAACACGTCAGGGACGTCGACGTGAAAGAGATCTGACATCGAGTTGACGAAGACGATCCGGGAGTCCTTCCATCGTGCCGGTTCTTTCAGCCGCTCCGGCCAGAGTCTGACGGAGAACGGGTCCGCCACGGCCGCCGCCGTCTCGAGCACGGGAAGCCGCCGGGAATACGCCTGCGCAAGCCGGCCATGCGCCAGCGTGTGGGCATAGCAGTGATCACACCCTGCGCTGACCTTGGTGCATCCGGTAGCAGGATTCCAGGTGGCATCCGTCCACTCGATCTTGCTCTTCTGGCCCATGGGACGTGCCTTTCCGGGTGTTCGGGATAGCTTCGGAACTACACTAATGCCGGTCGGGCTAAAACCGCAATCGATTTCAGTGAATCCCTCCCCCGGTTGACACGGCCGCGCGCGCGGCGGATACTCCGCGTCGCCGCCGTGCGTCGTCATCCCGCCCATCGAGATACATCGTCCCCATGAAGCCCACGATCCGCTCGCCGCTGGTTCGCTTCTACCTGTGGTTCGGGCGGTGGTGGGCGCAAATCATCCGCATCGTGGACGGCGCGCACGCGGGGTTCTGGCTGGGGGTGCTGTCGCGCGCGCACTGGGAGGCCATCGACGAGCTGCACTACCACGCGCACCGCACCTACAACGGCGAAGCGCACAACCTGCGCGGGCTGCTGGACTGGGAAGTGACGGCCATCGGCGAGTTCTTTGGCGGGCGCACCCGGCTGGCGGTGCTGGGCGCGGGGGGCGGGCGCGAGGTGCTGGCGCTGGAGCGGCGCGGCTACCGCGTCGATGGCTTCGAGTGCAATCCCGCGCTGGTGGGCTTCGCGGAAGGCTTTCTGCCGCGCCACGGGGTCACCGGCACCGTGCGCCTGCTGCCGCGCGACGCGGTGCCCGCCGACGGCGGCTACGACGGGATGATCATGGGATGGGGATCGTACATGCTCATCGCCGGGCGCGCACGCCGCATCGACACGCTTCGGCGGCTGCGGGCGCTGGTGCCGGAGGGCGCGCCGCTGCTCCTTTCCTTCTTCA
This sequence comes from Longimicrobium sp., assembly GCA_036259455.1. Lineage (GTDB taxonomy): Bacteria > Gemmatimonadota > Gemmatimonadetes > Longimicrobiales > Longimicrobiaceae > Longimicrobium. The sequence goes on from DATABT010001142.1 coordinate 7,059, forward strand.
CCCGGCCCGACCTGCAGGTGCGATTGAAGGTCATTCACCGCGTGGCCAAGCCCATCCGCCGCGTTCTGCGCCGCGAGCCGCCGGACTACGGGGATGATCTGATGCCGCTCTTCGTCCACCGCTTCGACGAGGCCGAGGTGGCGGCGGAGATGCGCGAAGCGGGCTTTCGCCTGGTGCGCTACGAGCCGGAGGGCCGGCGCGCGCACGACGCCGGCTGGGCCGTGGGCATCGCGGAACCGGTGCCGGGCGTGTAGCTCCCGCGCTTGTGTCACGCGCGGGACGCGGAGCGACAACGAGAGGACGCGGAGGGCATGAGGCCGTCTCCGCGTCCTCTCGCTTTCCTCTGCGTCCCTGCACGTGACAAATCCCATTCGGTGCGTGCAAGCGATTGGAATCAAAAGATTTGCGTTCGGCCCGCGGATGCCGGCCATCATCTCCCGCGACTGGAGGTGCTTGCGACGCGGAGGAGCGGCCTGTATGATGTTGAGAATCGTTCTCAATCGTACACCGCTGGTCTGGTTCAGCTCATGCGACTGCTCTCCCTCATCGGCGCCGGATGCCTTCTCTGCGGCGCACAGGCCGCGGCCCAGGCTCCGCGCCCGACGATGCTCCTTGCCGCGGCGGCGCCCCTGCAGGGCGACACCACGGCTTCCATCCGCTTCAACATCCCGGCGCAGCCGCTCACCGACGCCCTGCGCGCCTTCAGCCGCCAGGCGGCGGTGCGCGTGCAGGCCGACCTGCCGGCCACGGCCGGGGTTCGGTCGCGGGCCGTCTCCGGCGCGTACACGGCGCCCGAGGCGCTGCGGCTGCTGCTGGAGGGCACCGGCCTTTCCGCGCAGTTCGCGGACGGCGAGACGGCGCTGGTGGCGCGCGGCGCGAGCTCCACGGGCGCCTACACGCTGACGCCGCTGACGGTCGTGGGCGCGCGCAGCGTGGGGTATTCGACGCGTCGCACCGTCACCGCCACGCGCACGGACACGCCGCTGCGCGACGTGCCGCAGTCCGTCAGCATCGTCACCGGCGAGCTGATCGCGGACCAGGCGATGCAGTCCATGGCCGACGTGGTGCGCTACGTCCCCGGCATCACCATGGGCCAGGGCGAGGGGCACCGCGACGCGCCCACCATCCGCGGCAACAGCTCCACGGCGGACTTCTTCGTGGACGGCGTGCGCGACGACGCGCAGTACCTGCGCGACCTGTACAACGTTGAGCGGGTGGAGGCGCTCAAGGGCTCCAACGCGATGATCTTCGGGCGCGGGGGCGGCGGCGGCGTGATCAACCGCGTCACCAAGGAAGCCCAGTGGGCGCCCACGCGCACGTTCACGCTGGAGACGGGGTCGTACGACCACCGCCGCGGGATGATCGACTTCGGCCAGGGGCTGGGTGCCAACGTGGCGGCGCGGCTGAACGGCGTGTGGGAGGACTCGCGCGGCTTCCGTGACGAGTTCGGCCTGCGCCGCTGGGGCATCAATCCCACGCTGGCGCTGGCGCTGGGCTCGCGAACCACGGTGCGCGCCGGGTACGAGTACTTTACCGACGAGCGCACGGTGGACCGCGGCATCCCCTCGTTCCAGGGGCGGCCGTCCACGGCGGACATCGAGACCTTCTTCGGCAACCCGGACCTGAGCCACTCCGAAGTGGAGGTGCAGAGCGCCAGCGCCTTCGTCGAGCACGGCGTCGGCGGGCTGACCATCCGCAACCGGAGCCGCTGGGCCAGCTACGACAAGTTCTACCAGAACTCCTTCCCCGGCGCCGTGAACGCCGAGGGGACGCAGGTCACGCTGAGCGCGTACAACAACGCCACGGACCGCCGCAACCTCTTCAACCAGACGGACCTCACCTGGGAGATGAACACGGCCGGCGTGCGGCACACCTGGCTGGCGGGCGTGGAGCTCGGGCGGCAGGAGACGGAGAACTTTCGCAACACCGGCTACTACAACAACGCCACCACGTCCATCACCGCGCCCATCGGCAGCCCGACGGTAGACACGCCCATCACCTTCCGGCAGAGCGCCACGGACGCGGACAACGAGGCCACGGCGAAGGTGGCGGGGGTCTACGTCCAGGACCAGCTGGAGCTGGCGCCCTGGCTGCAGGCCATCGCGGGGCTGCGCCTTGACCGGTTCAGCGTGGACTTTCACAACAACCGCAACGACGCGTCGCTGGACCGCGAGGACGACCTGGTCTCGCCGCGCGCGGGGCTCATTCTCAAGCCCATCGAGCCAATGTCGCTGTACGGCAGCTACACGGTGTCGTACCTGCCCAGCTCCGGCGACCAGTTCTCGTCGCTGAACGCCACCACCGAGACGCTGGAGCCGGAGCAGTTCACCAACTACGAGGTGGGCGCCAAGTGGGACGTGCGCCCCAACCTGGCGGTGACCACGGCCATCTACCGCCTGGACCGCACCAACACCTCCGCGCCGGACCCGAACGATCCGTCCAGGACGGTGCAGACGGGCGAGCAGCGCACCACGGGGTGGGAGCTGGGCGCGCAGGGACGCGTGACGGACTTCTGGCAGGTGACGGCCGGATTCACCCAGCAGCGCGCGAAGATCACCAGCCGTACGGCCGCCGCGCCGGAGGGTGCGCAGGTGCCGCTGGTGCCGCGCCGCACGGTGAGCCTGTGGAACCGCGTGCAGGTGCTGCCGTCGGTGGGCGTCGGGCTGGGCGTGCTGCACCAGACGAAGATGTTCGCCGCCATCGACAACACGGTCACGCTCCCCGGCTTCACCCGGGCGGACGGCGCGGTGTTCGTGCGGCTTACGCCCATGCTGAGCGCGCAGCTGAACGTGGAGAACCTGTTAGACGAGCGGTACTACGCCACGTCGCACGGCAACAACAACATCCTCCCCGGCGCGCCGCGCACCGTGCGCTTCTCGCTGACCACGCGGCGGTGAGCGGGTGAAGGGGTGAAGACGCTGGTGGATGGATGATGGACGACGACGGCCCTCCCGCGCGGGAGGGCCGTTGGCGTTTGGGGGGCGGATTTCCCTTCGCGAATCCCGTCTCACCCCCGCCGTTTGCGGGAGGGGTGGCGCGCGCTCAGGCGTCGCCGGGAGGGCCCCGCGAGATCCCACTTTCGCGCTCTCGCACTTTCGCACTTTCGCACTCCCCTCCTACCTTCCCGCACAACACGGGAGGCCGATTGATCGCGATGATGTGGATGGCGGCGGTGCTGCAGGCGGCGGGTCCGCCCGCGCCGCAGCCGTTGCCGGAGATGTTGATCGAGCGGCGGCTGGCGGAGGAGATTCCGCTGGCCGTGGGCGACACGGTGCGCGCGCGGGCGCTGGCGGCCCCGGGCGCGCCGCGCGCGTTCGTGGTCGCGGGCGTGTTCGAGCGCGAGGCGGACCCCAACCGCATCGCCCGCAACGACTACGAGGTGCGGCTCCACCTGCCGGACCTGGAGGCGCTGCTCCCCACCCGCGACCGCGTGGACCGCTTTGCCGTCGTGCTGGCGCCCGGAGCGAACGCGGATTCCGCCGCGCGGTGGATCGAGGGCGTGGCGTTCGGCACGCGTGCGTACGGCAGCGCGGCGCTGGCGGAGCAGACCAGCGCCACGTTCGCCGTGGTCTCGCGCTTTCACGACGCCATCGGCATCGTCACCATCCTGGCGAGCGCCATCTTTCTCCTCTGCGTGATGGTGATCCGCGTCGATGAACGCAAGCGCGACATGGGCGTGCTTCGGCTCATCGGCGTCAGCCGGTCCACGGTGTTCCGCGCCATCGTGCTGGAGGCCATCGGCATCGCCATCGTGGGCTCGGTGATGGGCGGGCTGCTGGGGATGGCCGTCGCGCGCATCGTGAACGCACATTACGCGCGGGTCTACGACACCACGCTCAAGTTCGCGCTCGTCACCCCGCGCATCGTGGTCCTGGCGGCGGTGCTGGGGCTGGCGCTGGGCGCGGTGGCGGGTGGGCTGGCGGCGTGGCGCGTCGTCCGCGTGGCCCCGGCCAGGCTGGGGGAGCGGTGATCGTATCCGCCTTTCTGCGCTCGCTCTTTCGCCGCGGGGGGCGGACCGCGCTGGCGCTGGCCGGCATCGCCGTGGCCGCCGCGCTGCTGCTGGACATGACGATGCTCGCCAGCGGCCTGACCGGATCGTTCGGCGAGCTGCTGGGCGTGAGCGGATACGCGTTGCGCGTGACGCCGCGCGGCAGCCTCCCTTTCGACAGCGAGGCGGGCATCGCCAACGGCGACGACGTAGGCCGGCGGATCGCGGCGGTGCCGGGCGTCCGCGCCGTCGCACCCGTGCTGGGCGCGCAGTTCTACCTGGCCCACGGAGACAGCGCGGGCGAGCCGCTGTTCACCAGCGGCATCGATCCGCGGTCGCAGTTTCTCTACCGCATCGTGGATGGCCGCCAGCCCGCCGCGGGCGAGGTGGCGGTCAGCGAGCCGCTGGCGCGCGACGACGGGCTTAAGGTAGGGGATACGATCCAGCTGGCGGTGGACCTGGACATGTCGCTGGGGCGCGCGCGGCAGACGCGGGCGTACCGGGTGAGCGGGATCGCGGATTTCCTGTACGACTACGAGGGCCAGCGCTCCCTCGCGATGCCGATCGGGGACGTGCAGCGCGCCACCAGCCGCCCGGGTGAGGTGTCGCTCTTCGGCGTGGCCACGGGCGAGGGGGTGGATGACGACGATCTCGCGGCCCGCATCACCGCCGCGGTGCCGGAGGTTTCTACGTACTCCACCCGCGAGCTGATGGCGGAGATGGACCGGCGGCTGCTCTACTTCCAGCAGCTCGCGACCATTCTGGGGAGCATCGCGCTGGTGGTGACGGCGCTGCTGGTGTCCACCATCATCACCATCGGGGTGCGCGAGCGCTTCGGCGAGATCGCCACGCTGCGGGCGATCGGCGTGGCGCGTGGCCGCGTGCTGCTGGCCATCGTGGTCGAGGGATTGGTGCTGGCCGGGATCGGGTGCCTGGCCGGGTTGCCGCTGGGGCTGTGGATGGCGGGCCGGCTGGACCGCATCCTCCTCTCGTTTCCCGGGATCCCGGCGAAGATGACCTTCTTCGCCTGGGAGCCCGGCCGCGTGCTGCTTGCGACGGGAATCGTGATCCTCGTCGGCGCGCTCGCCGGCCTGTTGCCCGGGTGGAACGCCATCCGCACGCCGCTGGGCCGCGCGCTGCGTGAGGAGGCGGAGTGAGGGACGGACGCGGGATGCGTGGATCAGGGGACGTGGGACGCGGCGGACGGGTGCGCCGCGTCCCGCAATGGGTAACACCCCCGGTGCGTCGCCCACGACCCCGGGTTGAAACCCGGGGCTGGAACGGCCATAAGCCCCGCCCTGGACTCGCGGAGCTCGCCCGGCGGGGCTTCACCTGCTCGCGTTTGCGTGGCCCGGCGCACGCAGTGGCGTCGGCGCGTGAGAGGGGAGCGCGCACGGCGTTGGTGGCGTTTCGCGTACGGAGAGGGTGCGAGCCTGAGCGAGCGGGTGAGGACCCCTCGCGGACGCGGCGCAGATCCTGAGTCTTTCGCACTTTCGCACTCACGCACCCACGCATTCCGTACCGTGTCCTACGTCATCCACGCCCGCGGGCTCGTCAAGGAATTCCCCTACCGGGGTGACGCCGTGCACGCGCTGCGGGGGGTAGACCTCGCCGTGGGGCGCGGGGAGCACGTAGCGGTCGCGGGGCCGTCGGGGTGCGGCAAGAGCACGCTGCTCAACGTGCTCGCCGGCATCGAGCCGCCCACCCGCGGCAGCGTGGAACTGCTGGGTGAGGACGTGTACGCGCTGGACGAGACGCGGCGCTCGGCACTGCGGCTGCGGCGGGTGGGGTTCATCTTCCAACGCTTTCACCTGCTCGCCGTCCTTACCGCGGCCGAAAACGTGGAGCTGCCGATGGCGGAGGCGGGCGTTCCGGCGAAGGAGCGGCGACAGCGCGCGCGGGAGCTGCTGGAGTACGTGGGGCTGGGGCACCGCGTCGGCCATCGCCCGCCGCACCTTTCCGGCGGCGAGCAGCAGCGCGTGGCCATCGCGCGGGCGCTGGCCAACCGGCCGGAGGTCGTGTTCGCGGACGAGCCCACGGGCGAGCTGGACCGCCGCACCGGCGACGAGATCATCCAGCTCTTCGAGCGGCTGAACGCGGACGGCACCACGCTCGTCATTGTCACGCACGACATGCACGTGGCGGAGCGCGCCGGCCGGCGGGTGGAGATGGCGGATGGGCTCGTCGTGGGCGATCATGGGTCCGCCGCCGCTTTCACCGCCGGGTGAGCGCGCGCGGACGATCTCCATCCACCGAATCGCACGAATGATCCACCGCCGCCCCATCCACCTCTGCACCGCCGCCGTCCTCGCGCTGTCGTTTTCGGGATGTGGACCGCCATCCGTGCCGGCGCCGCCGGGGGCCGCACCGGTGGTGCTGGATGGCCTCTTCGGGGAGTGGGAAGGTTTCGCGCCGGCGGTGCTGGACCCGGCGGACGCGCCCGCCCCGTACGCCGATGTCCGTGCGGTGCGCGTGCGGCACGACGAGGCGGGCCTCTACCTGGATCTCTCGCTGGAGCGCGAGGTTTCGCTGCAGGGGCTCCCCGGCACGCTGGTGCTGATGCTGGACTGGACGAGCCCGGACGAGGGGTGGGAGGCGCACGGGATGCGCGGCGTGGACGCTACGCTCGAGTTCTCGCCCACGTTCCCCCAGGGTGGTGGATTGCGTGGCGGGATCGGGGTGCGGATGATGGACTCCGCCGGCGGCCGCGCGGAGCTGGTGACGGCGAACGTGGCGGGGGTGATCACCGCCCCCACGCACGCGTCCGAGCGGTTCGAGATGCGCATCGCCCGCGGCGGCGTCATCCCGGCGGAGCTGCCGATGACGGCGCGGCTGGTCGCGCTGAACCGCGACGGGCGCGTGGTGGACGAGACGGAGACGTTCGCCATCCACCCCGGCGCGCCGCGCCCCCGCCCCACGCCGCCGGGCTCGGGCGCCGCGGACCCCCTGGCCCGCGCGCCGGGGACGGACGTTCGCGTGGTGTCGTGGAACGTGGGCCGCGAGGACCTGTTCCGGCAGCCTGACGCGTTCGGGATCATTCTGCGCGCCCTCGCGCCGGACCTGCTGGTGCTGGACGAGGTGGCGGGGGGCCACTCGGCGGAAGAGGTGGAGGCACTGCTGAACCGCGTGGTTCCGGACGCCCGGCCGTGGCGCGCCGTCTACGGCGTCTCCGGCGGCAGCCAGCGCGGCGTGATCGCCACGCGCGGCGCGGCGCCCCTCATCGTCCCGCCGTTCGACCGCATCGTCCCGTACCCGGATTCCCTGCTCGCGAGCGTGCCCGCGGACGCGCCGGCGCAGATGCGCGCGGGGGCGGAGCGGCGGATGGCGGACGGCGTTCCCACGCTCGGCGCCGTCGTGCAGGTCGGCGGGCGGCGGATGCTGGCGGTCACCATGGACCTGGAGAGCGGCGGCGCGCCCGGCGGTCCGCAGGACCGGCTGCGGCGGATGGAGGCGACCGCCATCCGCGCGGCGACGGAAAACGCGTTGCGCGAGGCCGGCCCGCTGGACGGATGGCTGATCGCGGGCGACCTGAACCTGGTGAGCGCGCGCGACCCGCTGCGGATCCTGGTGGGCACGGGGATGGCGGGCGGGGAGCTGGCCGTGGCGTTTCCGCTGCGGCTGGACGGCGCGTCCGCCACCACCTGGGACAACCCGGTGGAGCCGTTCACCCCCGGGCGGCTGGACTACCTCCTCCACCCGCCGTCCCTCGCCGTCGCCGGCGGGTTCGTCTTCTCGTCCACGGATCTGGCCCCGCGCTGGCGGGAACGGTATGGAATGACGGAGGAGACCTCGCGCGCGACCGATCACCTTCCCGTGGTGACGGACCTGCGCCGGGTGGCGCGATGATCGTCCGCCTGGCCATGGCGGAGCTGCGCAACCGGCCGGCGCGCGCGCTCTTTCTGCTGGCCGGCTACGCGCTCGGCGTGGCGGTGATGGTCGTCCTTCTCGCCGTCGGCGAGGCCATGCTGGAGCAGGCGCGCGACCGCGAGCTGGTGGGCGGCGGCGACGTGGTGGTGGTCCCCGCCGGCATCAGCGCGGAGATGCTGAAGGCGGGCGGCGTCTCGTCGCTCTTTCTGGGCATCGACCACGCGCGCTTTCTGCAGCGCAACCTGCTGGAGTCGCCGCGGGGGCAGCGGGAGCACGGCATCCGCGCCGCGAGCCCTATCCTGGACGGCAAGCCGCTGGAGCTGTACGCCGGCGACCGGCGGATCAACGTCATCGCCACGGGCGAGATTCCGTCGCGGGCGCGGGCGGCGGGTGCATCGCCCAACCTGCTGCAGGGGCGGTGGATGGACAGCGACGCGGACCGCCAGTGGACCGCGCCGCCGCAGCAGCGCGGACTGCGGCGGCGCGGTCCACTGGCGGTCCGCGTCGCTGTCCATCCACCGCCCCTGCAGCAGGTTGGGCGATGCACCCGCCGCCCGCGCCCGCGACGGAATCTCGCCCGTGG
>DATABT010001143.1:0-4807 GCA_036259455.1 Longimicrobium sp.
CCGGCAGCCCGGGGAGCGCCCGGTCCAGCGCCGCCTGCCGCGCCACGGCCTGGCGGCAGGCGAGGCAGCCGCCGAGGTGGCGCGCGTAGGCGGCACGTTCCGCCGCCTGCATGTCGTCCAGGTGAAAGCGCGAAGCGTCGGCGTGGCCGTGGCCACCCGCGCAGCGCTCGCTCGTGGCGTTCATGGTCACTCCTGCTCCCCGGGGCGGAGGTCCGCCGCCAGTGCGCCACGCGCCCGGTGCACCCGCTGCCGGCACGCCGCCTCGCTGATCCCCAGCGCCGCCGCCGCCTCCGCGTGCGAGTAGCCCTGCAGCGCCACCAGCACCAGCGGGGCGCGCAGCGACGCCGACAGCCGCAGCAGTGCGCGGTCCAGGTCGATGGCCGCCGCGGGCGTGGGCTCGGCCGGCTGCGCGCGCCACACGCGCTCCGCGGCAAAACGCAGCAGCCAGCGGTCCCGCCGCAGGTGGCGCAAGGCCAGGTTCGTCGCGATCCGGGAGATCCACGTCCCCAGCCCCGCCTCTCCCCGGTACTGCGCCGAGCGCTCGAATGCGCGGAGAAAGGCGTCGTGCGTAAGGTCGGCCGCCGTCCCGGCGTCGGCCACCAGGCGGTACACGCCGGTGAACACCCGGTCGCGGTGGCGGCGGTAGACCTCGTCCAGGGCCGCGCGGTCTCCGGCCACCAGCCGGCGTGCCATCTCGGCGTCGCCGGAGTGCGGAGCGTGGGAAGGCGGCTCTGGCTGCGGCACGCTGCGGGGGGTGAGAATCATCATACGTCCCTTCAGATCCACACCCCCCGCTGTTCGTGACATCGACCCGCCGAACACCCTACCGCCGCAACGCGACGACCAGCGACCGCAGCCAGGGCTCGCGCATCTCCTGGCGCTGCACCAGCTCCGCGGCAAAGCGCTCGCGCTCGTCGCGCCGACGCGCGCGCTCGTGCAGCTTCCAGGCGACGCGCAGCGCCTCCAGCCGTTCGGGATGGTGCTCGGGATGGGCCAGCTCCTCCGTCCCCCAGCGGTCGAAGGTGTTGGAGGGCATCGTCTTGTCCTGCCAGTCGCCCATCCATCCCCAGAACCACCCCTCCACCGACACCCCCCGCAGCGCGCTCCGCGGATAGTCCGACGCCCAGTGCACCTGCTGGAACCAGCGCCAGGTGTTCGGGCTGTTGTGCGTGCGGCGGGTGATGCCGACCCACCGCAGCCGCCGCCGCACCGCGTGCACGTCCACCCCCTCGTCGTGCGCCCAGCGGGAGAGGAAGGCGGACAGCTGGCCGAACGTGCCGCCGCCGGACACCAGGTCCACGAACGCGACGGGCCGCGGCGCAGACGCGATCTGCGCCGGGTGAAGCCCGAACGCCAGGTGCTGCGCACGCAGCCCCCGCAGCGCGGCCCATGGCACCCGGTGCACGTCCCCCGGAAGCGAGACGCTCAGCAGGTCGCACCGGTCCGCCCACGGCGTGTCCGCCAGCGCGCCCGTCAGGTAGTCGAACAGGTTCTCCGGCGAGCGGCCCACGAACACCAGCCGCGCGTCCCCCGCGCGCGCCAGCACGCGCGCGGAGCAGCCGCGCACCTCCGGCAGCAGGTCGCGAAAGCGCGTGGGGATGTACCAGTACGGACGCTCCGGCGGCGGGGCCCGCAGCAGCCGGCCCAGCTGCTCGCGCCGCCGCACGTCCCAGCGGAACGGCACCACTCCCGGCTGCGTCATCGGCGGACGCGGATCACGCCCGGGCCAGCCGCGCCACGCCGTCCACCAGCCGGTCCACGTCCTCGTCCGTGGTGTACGGCGCCACGCCCGCGCGGATGAGCCCGCCGCAGTCGGAAAGCCCCAGCGCGTCGCAGACGGTCGTCGCGTAGAAGTCCCCGTTCCACACGAACACGCCCTCCGCGCCCAGCCGCCGCGCCGCCTCGTCCGGCGAGACCCCGTGGATCACGAACCCCGCCGTGGGCGTGCGCTCGCCGTCCTCCGGCGGCCCGTACACGTGCACGCCGGGAATGGCCGCCAGCTCGCGGTACAGCCGCGCGAACAGCGCCGACTCGTGCCGGTGGATGGCGGCGTACGCGCGCCGCAGCGTCTCGCGCAGGCCGCGCCCCGGGTCGCCCGCCAGCGAGGCGATCCACTCCACCGCGGCTCCCGTCCCCGCGATCCCCTCGTGGTTGAGCGTCCCCGTCTCCCACCGCTCCGGTGCCCTGTCGCCGGCGGGCGGCACCTTGTACGGCGTCAGCCGCTCCAGGTGCTCCGTGCGACCCCACAGGATGCCCACGTGCGGCCCGAAGAACTTGTAGGCGCTGCACGCCAGGAAGTCGCACCCGATCGCCTGCACGTCCGGCAGCCGGTGCGGCGTGTAGTGCACCGCGTCCACGAAGCTGAGCGCCCCCGCCGCGCGCGCCCGCCGCGCCACCTCCGCCACGTCGTTCACCGTGCCGATGGCGTTGCTCGCCGCGCCCACCGCCACCAGCCGCGTCTTCGGCGAGAGGACGTTGTCGAGCGCGTCCAGGTCCAGCGTGAAGGTCTCGGGGCTGAAGGGCACCACGTGCACCGTCATTCCGCGGTCCTGCGCCAGCCGCACCCAGGGCGCCACGTTGGCCTGGTGGTCCAGCTGGCTGACGACGATCTCGTCCCCCGGCCCCCATTCGCGCCCCAGCGAGCGGGAGAGGTGAAAGGTGAGCGTGGTCATGTTGGCGCCGAACGCCACCTCGCGCGGCGTGGGCGCGTTCAGCAGCGCCGCCACCCGCTCTCGCGCGCCGGTGATGGCCGCCTCCGTCTCCTCGCTGGTGGCGAAGAAGCCGTGCGTGTTGGCGTTGTGCATCAGCAGGTAGTCGCGCACGGCGTCGGCCACCTGGCGCGGCACCTGGCTGCCGCCGGGCCCGTCGAAGAACGCGATGGGCCTGCCGCCCACCCGCCGCTGGAACACGGGAAAGTCGGCGCGTACACGGGTGGAGAACGGATCACTCATCCTGGAAAGCACGCTGCAGGCGAGACGGATTCCGGGCGGATTGCACGGGAGCGCAGCGAATGTAGGAAGGATGCCGCCAACGAAACAGCCCCGGGGGCGCCGGGGCTGTCGTGGCTTCAGCAATCGAGCCGGGAGGCTGCGCCTAGTCTGCTGCCATCTTGCTATCCGGGCCACCCAGGTCGAGACGGAAGCTCGCGTCGGGGAACCTGGCGGTAATCTCGAGCTCGCCCCCCATCGCCTCCACGTATCGCCGTGCCGAGCTAAGGTACACGTCCGAACGGCGCTCCAGCTTCGAGACACTTGCCTGGGTCGTTCCCATGGCGGCCGCGAGATCTTCCTGCGTCAGCGCGCGTGCCTCTCGCACCCCGAACAGCGGCATTTCGCGGCGGTGTTGGTCCGCGAGCTTGGCCGCCTCGGCACGTGCCTCCGGCGGCATTTTCTCCACGAGCTCTCTGAACTTCCGAGCCATGTCACCCCTCCTTTGTCTCGCCGCGCCCTACGCACCGATTTCACGAAGGTGCAGATCGTACAGGTCGTCCGCGATGGCGATAAACGAGGCGTACCAGCGATCGTTTCCCGTTTTGTCACCCCCGATCAACAGGATCGCGGTCCTCCGGGGATCAAACGCGTAGAGGATGCGATACGGCCGTCCTTGATGCTGGACCCGCAGTTCCCGCATGTGGCGGTGTCTGGATCCACGAATGCCGGAGCTGTGCGGATGCCCCAACCGCGGACCGTGCTCCACCAGAAGATCGACTACCGCCCCGATGGCAATCTGTTCAGCAACCGAGAGACCATCCCACCACTCGCCGAACTCGTCCGTGAATTCGACCTCGTACTCCATACGTTAACACCTCCCCGACATTCCCTCAAGGGAATCCCACACCACGCCGGAAGTAAACGAAGGGCGCGAAAGGAAATGCCGGGAGGAGAAACACGCAAGCCGTTCTTGTTTGACGCCACGGAAAGCACCTGCGCATACAGAAGCAGACGGCGGAAACGAAACTCGTCTCCGCCGTCCGCTGTTCGACTGGCGGTCCACAGGCGCGCTGAGTAGATCATCTACGCGGCGAATCCTCCACATCCCCCTCGATCATGATCCGGCCTCTGATGATTCGATCACTCGCGGTGATCCTCACGACGGCGCTCGCGAGCGGGTGCGTCGTGTACCGGTACGTGCCGCCGGCGGAAGAGCTGACGGCGGCGCAGCGGCGGTGGGCGGATTCGTTGTCGGCGGTGCGGGAGGCGGAGCTGGCGCGCATCCTGGTGGAGAGCGAGGGGCAGCGGCGGGCGCGGCTGCGGCGCAATCCGGTGCTGGACAGCGTGGCGCGGGGGCGCGCGTGGGACATGGCGCTGCGCGGATACTTCGCTCACGTGAATCCCGACGGGCTGGGGCCCAACGCGCTGGTGGAGGCCGCGGGCTACCGCCTGCCGCCCGGGTACGACAGGCGGATCACCGGGAACGACATCGAGGCCGCGGCCGCCGGATACGGCACCGCGCGGCAGGCGTGGAGCTGGTTCATGCGCTCGGCATGGCACCGCACGCACCTGCTGGGTCTGGACCATCGCGGCATTACGCAGACGGAGTTCGGCATCGGGTACGCGTGGCGGCCGCAGAGCCGGTACGGCCACTACTGGGTCGTCCTCATCGCCCGCCCCGCTGATGAGTGACTGAGGGACCGCGAGGCCGCTTCGGAACGTGTAGGGCGGCGAGGAGCCAGCCCTCGCGCCACCCCTCCCCCGGGGTTGGGGGCGGGGTTGGGGGAGGGGTCGCCGGCCGTCGCGAGGAAGGAGCGAAACGCCCGGCGGGGGAGAGGGCCCCGCGGAAAACCGCGACGCACAAAAGCGGGGGGTGG
>DATABT010001144.1:0-9130 GCA_036259455.1 Longimicrobium sp.
CGGCCGACGGGGAACCAGCGCATCTACCTGCTGGACCCGTCGCTGCGCCCCGTGCCCATCGGCATTCCGGGCGAGGCGTTCGTGGGCGGCGGCGGCGTGGTGCGCGGCTACCTGGACCGCCCGGCGCTTACGGCGGAGCGCTTCGTTCCCGACCCCTTCGCGGAGCCCGGCGCGCGGATGTACCGCACCGGCGACCGCCTGCGCTGGAAGCGCGACGGAACGCTGGAGTTCGTCGGGCGCGTGGACGCGCAGGTCAAGATCCGCGGCTTCCGCGTCGAACCGGGGGAGATCGAGAGCGTCCTGAGCGCGCACGAGGCGGTGCGCGAGGCGCGCGTCACCCCCCGAAACGACACGGGCGAGACGCGGCTGGTGGCGTACGTAGTCGGCCATGCGGACGCGGACGAGCTGCGCGCGCACCTGCGCCGCACGCTGCCGGAGTACATGGTGCCCGGCGCGTTCGTGCTGATGGACCGGCTGCCGCTGACGCCCAACGGCAAGCTGGATGTAAAGGCCCTTCCCGCGCCGGACTACGCGGCGGCGGAAGACCGCTTCGTGGCGCCGCGGACGCCGGTGGAAGAGACGCTGGCGGCGGTGTGGGCCGACGTGCTGCGCCTGGAGCGCGTGGGCGTCGCCGACAACTTCTTCGAGCGGGGCGGCGACAGCATCCTGGCCATCCAGGTGGTCAGCCGCGCCCGCCGCGCCGGCGTGGAGATCACGCCGCGGCAGCTGTTCGAGTACCAGACCATCGCCGAGCTGGCGTCCGTGGCGCGCGTGGCGGACGCGGCGGCGACGGCGGAGCAGGAAAGGGCGGAGGGAAACGCCCGCATCACCCCCATCCAGGGCTGGTTCTTCGAGCACGGGCATCCCGTTCCCGCGCACGCCAACCAGTCGGTGCTGCTGGAGGTAAACGCGTCGGTGGATGACGACGCGCTGGCGGCGGCGCTCCCGGCCGTGCTGGAGCACCACGACGCGCTCCGCCTGCGCTTCCGCCGCACGGACGGCGGCTGGGAGCAGTGGCACGCGGCGGAAGCGGGGATCGGGCTGGAGCGCATCGACCTCGCCCACCTGGACCCCGACGCGCAGGACCGCGCGATCGACGCGATCGGCGGGGAGCGGCACGCAAGCCTGGACCTGGAGCACGGGCCGATCGGGCGCGCGGTGCTCTTCGACCGCGGCGCGCGCGGGCGGGTGCTGTTCATCGTCCTGCATCACCTGGCCGTCGACGCCGTTTCGTGGCGCATCCTGCGGGACGACCTGGAGCGCGCCGCTGGACAGGTGCAGGCGGGTGATGCGATCGACCTCGGCCCCCGGAGCACGTCGTTCCAGCGCTGGGGTGAGGCGCTGGCCGCCCACGCGGAGGCCGCGCGCCACGAGGCGGCGTGGTGGCTGGCGCAGGGCGCGGACGGCGTCGCCCCGCTGCCGGTGGATGGCGACGGGGATCGCACGGTCGCGTCCGCGCGCACGGTGACGGTGCGGCTGGACGCGGAGGAGACGCGCGCGCTGCTGCACGAGGTGCCCGCCGCGTATCGCACGCAGATCAACGACGTGCTGCTGTGCGCCCTTGCGGATGCCGTCACCGCGTGGACGGGCGGCGATCGGGTGCGGGTGGCGATGGAGGGCCACGGGCGCGAGGAGGAGATCGGCGCCGGCATCGACCTCACACGCACGGTCGGCTGGTTCACCAGCATCTACCCGCTGGTGCTGGACGCCACCGGCGCCGACGGGCCCGGCGAGCGGCTGAAGCGGGTCAAGGAGCAGCTTCGCGGGATTCCGAACCGCGGCATCGGCTACGGCGCGCTGCGGTGGATGTCGGGGGACGGGGAGATCCGGCGCGCGCTGGCGGCGCAGGCAGAGCCGGAGATCGCCTTCAACTACCTGGGCCAGTTCGAGGAAGGCGCCTCGCCTGGGACGCGCTTCCGCTTCGCCGGCGGGCGGCGCGGGCGCGAGATGGATCCGCGCAACCTGCGGCGCCACCTGCTGGACGTGAACGGAAGCATCGCCGGTGGATGCCTCGTTCTGGGCTGGACGTACGGCGAGGGGACGCACCGCCGGGAGACGATCGAGCGGCTGGCGGACGCGTATCTCACCGCCCTTCGCGCGCTGGTCGCGCACTGCCGCGAGGCGGGCGCCGGGGGATGCACGCCGTCCGACTTCCCGCTCGCCGGCCTGACGCAGGCGGAGCTGGACGCGCTCCCGGGCGGCACGGCGGACGTGGAGGACCTGTATCCGCTGGCGCCGCTGCAGGAAGGGCTGCTCTTCCACGCGCTCTACGGCGGGGCGGGATCGCAGGCGTACCAGGTCCAGATCGCCTATCGAATGGAGGGCGAGCTGGACGCGGACGTGCTCCGGCGCGCCTGGGCGGAGGTCGTTAGCCGCCACCCGGTGCTTCGGACTTCCTTCGTCTGGGAGGGGCTGCGCCGCCCGCTGCAGCGCGTCTCCTCCGCCGTCGAGGTGCCGTGGACGGTCGAGGACTGGCGCGGCCGCATGGAGGCGGAGCAGGAGGCGGCGCTGGAGGCGTACCTGGCCGAGGACCGCGCGCGTGGATTCGACCTGTCGCGCGCGCCGCTGCTGCGCTGCGCGCTGTTCCGCGTGGCCGGCGACGCGCACTGGCTGGTCTGGAACCAGCACCACCTGCTGCTGGACGGCTGGTCGTCGTCGCGCGTGGTGAACGAGGTGCTGCGCCTGTACGCGGCGTGGAGCACGGGGCAGAACGTGGCGCTGCCGCGCGTGCGGCCGTTCCGCGACTACGTGGGCTGGATCGCGCGGCGCGATCCGGCGGCGGCGGAGCGCTACTGGCGCGGCGTGCTGGAGGGGTTCACCGCGCCCACGCCGCTGGGCGTGGACCGCCCCGCCGGGCCGGACGCGGGAACGCGCTACGGCAAGGCGCACGCGCACCTGCCCGCGGAGGCCACGCAGCGGCTGGAAGAAGCCGCGCGCCGCCGCGGCGTCACGCTGAACACGGTGATGCAGGGCGCCTGGGCGCTTCTCCTTTCCCGCTACGGCGGGGAAGAGGACGTCGTCTTCGGCAACACCGTCAGCGGACGCCCGCCGGAGCTGGAGGGGGTGGAGGAGATGGTGGGCCTCTTCATCAACACCCTCCCCGCCCGCGTGCGCGTACCGGCGGATGCGCGGCTGTGGGCGTGGCTGGCGGAGGTGCAGCGCGCGCAGGCCGGGGCGCGCGAGCACGAGTACACGCCGCTGGTGCAGGTGCAGGGGTGGAGCGAGGTGCCGCGCGGCACGCCGCTGTTCGAAGGCCAGTTCGTCTTCGAGAACTACCCCGTGGAGCGCCGCGTCCCCGGCGCGCGCGACGCACGGCTGCGGATCACCTCCGGCCGCGCGGTGGAGTGGACGACGTATCCGCTCTCGCTGATGGCCGCGCCCGGCCCGCGCCTGTCGCTCACGCTGCGCTACGACGAGAGCCGCTTCGACGCGGGGACCATCGGGCGGATGCTGGAGCACCTGTCGCGCGTGCTGCGGCAGGCCGCGGACGACTCCGATCCCGCCCTTTCCGACATCACGCTGCTGAGCGACGACGAGCGGCGGCTGGTGGTGGAGGCGTGGAACCGGATCGATGCCGCGTACCCCACGGACGTCTGCATCCACCGGCGCTTCGAGCAGCAGGCCGCGCGGACGCCGCACGCCGTCGCCGTGGTCTGCGGCGATGAATCGCTGGCGTACGGCGAGCTGAACGCGCGCGCCAACCGGCTGGCGCACCACCTCATCCGGCACGGCGTGGGGCCGGAGGTGCGCGTGGGGCTCTGCCTGGAGCGTGGCGTGGAGATGGTGGTCTCCATCCTTGCCATCCTCAAGGCGGGCGGCGCGTACGTGCCGCTGGATCCGGCGTATCCCGCGGAGCGCCTGGCGTTCATGCAGGAGGATTCCGGCGTTCCCGTGGTCCTGACGCAGGAGCGGCTGCGCGGCGTGCTTCCGCCGTCGGAATCCGTCCGCGTCGTCAGCGTGGACGGCGCCGCGGACGAGATCGCGGCGGAGAGCGCGGAAAACCCGGAAAGCGGCGCCACGCCGGAGAGCCTGGCGTACGTCATCTACACCTCCGGATCGACCGGGACGCCCAAGGGCGCGCTCATCGAGCATCGCAACGTGGCGCGGCTGTTCACCGCGACGGACGCGTGGTTCGGCTTCGGCGAGCGGGACGTGTGGACGCTGTTCCACTCCGTCGCCTTCGACTTCTCCGTCTGGGAGATCTGGGGCGCGCTGCTGTATGGCGGCCGCCTGGTGGTGGTGCCGCTGGAGGTGAGCCGCGATCCGGACGCCTTCCACGCCCTGGTGCGCCGCGAGGGCGTCACGGTCCTCAACCAGACGCCATCCGCCTTCCGCCAGCTGATCCGCGCGGACGCGGACCACGGCGGGGAGCTGGCGCTGCGGCTGGTGATCTTTGGCGGCGAGGCGCTGGAGCCGGCGTCGTTGAGGGACTGGGTGCGGCGGCGCGGCATCCACACGCCGCGGCTGGTGAACATGTACGGGATCACGGAAACCACCGTACACGTCACCTATCGGCCGCTGACGGAAGATGACGTGCTGGAGGGATCGGGGAGCCCCATCGGCGTGCGCATCCCCGACCTGCGGCTGTACGTGCTTGATGCGACGCGGCGGCCGGTGCCCGTGGGCGTACCCGGCGAGCTGTACGTGGGTGGCGCGGGCGTGGCGCGGGGATACCTGAACCGCCCCGAGCTGACCGCCGCGCGCTTCGTGGACAGTCCGTTCGGTGACGGCCGCCTCTACCGCACCGGCGACAAGGTGCGGTGGAGGGCGGACGGCACGCTGGAGTACCTGGGCCGCCTGGACGAGCAGGTCAAGGTCCGCGGCTTCCGCATCGAGCTGGGGGAGATCGAGGCCGCCCTGCGCCGCCAGCCGGGCGTGGCGGACTGCGCCGTCATCGTTCGCGAGGACGCGCCGGGGGAAAAGCGCATCGTCGCCTATCTGGTGGGGGATGCGGACACGGAGGCGCTGCGGGCGGCGCTGCGCGACAGCCTGCCGGAGTACATGGTGCCGGCGGCGTTCGTGCCGATGGACGTGCTTCCGCTGACCGCCAACGGCAAGCTGGACCGCCGCGCCCTTCCCGCGCCGGAGTACGACGCGGGCGAGCGCTTCGTGGCGCCGCGCACGGCCGCGGAGGAGGCGCTGGCGGCCATCTGGGCGGACGTGCTGCGCATCGAGCGCGTGGGCGTGAACGACAGCTTCTTCGCGCTGGGCGGCGACAGCATTCTCGCCATCCAGGTGGTCTCGCGCGCCCGCCGCGCGGGGATGGAGATCACGCCGCGGCAGCTGTTCGAGTACCCCACCATCGCCGATCTGGCGTCCGTCGCCGGCGCGCCCGCGCAGGCACCCTCCGCGCCGGCGGAGCTCGCGGAGGGGAGCGTCCGGCTTACGCCCATCCAGGCTCGCTTCCTGGCGCAGGACCATCCCGCGCCCGGGCACTACAACCAGTCCACGCTCCTCGAAATCGACGCGTCCGTCGATGACGCGGCGCTGGAATCCGCGATCGCGGCGGTGTCGCGCCACCACGACGCGCTCCGCCTGCGCTTCCGCCGCACGGACGCGGGGTGGGAGCAGTGGCACGCGTCGGATGCCGGCATCGCGCTGGAGCGCATCGACCTCTCCCATCTCCCGGCCGGCGCGCAGGAGCGCGCGCAGGCGGAGGTCGCGGAGGGACGGCAGGCCAGCCTGCACCTGGAGTACGGCCCCACGGGACGCGCCGTCCTCTTCGATCGCGGCGGGCGCGGGCGGGTGCTCCTTCTCATCCTCCACCACCTGGCGGTGGACGCCGTCTCCTGGCGCATCCTGCGCGAGGACCTGGAGCACGCGTGCGCGCAGATCCAGGCCGGCGAGCCGGTGGACCTGGGCGCGAAGAGCACGTCGTTCCAGCGGTGGGCGGATGCGCTCGCCGCGTACGCGCAGTCCGATGCGCTGAAGGCCGAAGCCACGCACTGGCTGGCGCAGGGCGCGGACTCCGTCGCCCCGCTGCCGGTGGATGGCGATGGCGAGCGGACGGTCGCCGGCGCCCGCGTCGTCACGGCGCGGCTGGACGCGGAAGAGACGCGCGCGCTGCTGCAGGACGTTCCCGCCGCGTATCGCACGCAGATCAACGACGTGCTGCTGTGCGCGCTGGCGGACGCCATCGGCGGGTGGACGGGCGCGCCGCGCGTGCGGGTGGCGATGGAGGGCCACGGACGCGAGGAAGAGATCGGCGCCGGCATCGACCTTACGCGCACCGTCGGCTGGTTCACCTCCATCTATCCCGTCGTCCTGGACGTGGCGGACGCGGCCGGGCCCGGCGAGCGGCTGAAGCGGGTCAAGGAGCAGCTGCGCGCCATCCCCAGCCGCGGCGTGGGATACGGCGTGCTGCGGTGGATGTCGGCGGATGCCGAGCTGCGGAGCGCGCTGGCGGCGCAGCCGGAGCCGGAGATCTCGTTCAACTACCTCGGGCAGCTCGACGGGGAAGCGTCCGCGGATTCGCGCTTTCGCGTGGTGGCGGGCGCGCGCGGAAACGAGGCGGCGCGGGAGAATCGTCATCCCTTCCTGCTGGACCTGAGCGGCGCCGTCCGCGACGGCGCGCTGCAGCTGAGCTGGCGCTACCACGAGGGCATCCACCGCCGCGAGACGGTCGAGTGGCTGGCGGCGGCGTACGTCGATGCGCTTCGGACGCTGATCGCGCATTGCCGCGAAGAGGGCGCGGGCGGATACACGCCGTCGGACTTCCCGCTGGCGGAGCTGACGCAGGCGGAGCTGGACGCGCTTCCGGCGAGCGCGGGGATCGAGGACCTGTATCCGCTCTCGCCGATGCAGGAAGGCCTGCTGTTCCACGCGCTGTACGGCGGCGCGTCGCAGGCGTACCAGGTTCAGATCGCCCACCGGCTGGAGGGCCCGCTGGACGTGGACCTGCTCCGCCGCGCCTGGGCCGAGGCGGCGGCGCGGCATTCCGTGCTGCGCACGTCGTTCGTCTGGGAGGGGCTGCGGCGGCCGCTGCAGCGCGTGCACGCGTCCGTCGAGGTGCCGTGGACGCTGGACGACTGGAGCGGGCTGGCCGACGAGGCGCAGGAGGCGGCACTGGAGCGCTACCTGGCGGACGACCGCGCCCGCGGATTTGCGCTGGACCGCGCGCCGCTCATGCGCTGCGCCCTGTTCCGCGCTTCGGAAGACGCGCACTGGTTCGTCTGGAGCCAGCACCACCTGCTGCTGGACGGCTGGTCGGCCACGCGCGTGATCCACGAGGTGCTGCGCCTGTACGACGCGTGGAGCGCCGGGCGCGCGCCGGAACCGCGGCGCGTGCGGCCCTACCGCGACTACATCGGCTGGCTGCGGCGGCAGAGCCCGGACGCGGCGGAGCGCTACTGGCGCGGCGTGCTGGAGGGATTCACGGCGGCCACCCCGTTCGGGGTAGACCGCGCGGCGGCGCCCGGTGAGGCGCCCCGGCACGCGAAGCGGCAGGCGATGCTCTCGCCGGAGCTCACGCGCGCGCTGGAGGACGCCGCGCGGCGCACGGGGCTCACGCTGAACACCGTGCTGCAGGGCGTGTGGGGTCTGCTCCTTTCCCGCTACGGCGGCGAGGACGACGTGGTGTTCGGCACCACGGTGTCCGGCCGCCCGCCGCAGCTGGAGGGGGTGGAGGAGATGGTGGGCCTCTTCATCAACACCCTCCCCGTGCGCATGCGCATTTCCGGCGACGCGCGCGTGGCGGCGTGGCTGCAGGGCGTGCAGCGCGCCCACGCCGAGCTGCGCGAGTACGAGTATTCGCCGCTGGCGCAGGTGCAGGGGTGGAGCGAGGTGCCGCGCGGCACGCCGCTGTTCGAGAGCCACTTCATCTTCGAGAACTTTCCCGCCGAGCGCGGTGGCGCGGCGGCCCCCGCACGGCTGCGGGTGGGGCGGGGGCGGGCGATCGAGTGGAACACGTATCCGCTCTCGTTCATGGCCATTCCCGGCCCGCGGCTGCGGCTGAGCCTGAGCTTCGACGAAAACCGCTTCGACGGGCCGGTCATCGAGCGGATGCTGGAGCACGTGGAGCGCGTGCTGGAGCAGATCGCCGCCCATCCGGACGTCCGCGTCTCCGAGCTGTCGCTGATCGGGGATGCGGAGCGCCGGCAGGTGGTGGAGGAGTGGAACCGCACGGACGCCACGTATTCCGCGGATCTGTGCATCCACCAGCTGCTGGAGGCGCAGGCGGCGCGGACGCCGGACGCGACGGCGGTCGTCTACGGCGGCGATTCGCTGACGTTCGCGGAGCTGGACCAGCGCGCGAACCGGCTGGCGAATCACCTCCGGCGGCTCGGCGTCGGGCCGGAGGTGCGCGTGGGGCTCTGCCTGGAGCGCGGGCTGGAGCTGATGGTGGGGATTCTCGGCGTGATGAAGGCGGGCGGCGCGTACGTGCCCGTCGACCCGGCCCATCCCGCCGAGCGCATCGCGTACGTGCTGGAGGATAGCGCCGTCGGCGCGCTGGTCACGCAGGAGCGGCTGCGCGAGCGCGTGCCGGTGCAGGCGGGCGTGCCGGTGGTGGCGATCGATACCGACGGGGATCGCATCGCGCTCGAAAGCGCGGAGGCGCCGGAGAGCGGCGTCACGAGCGAGAACCTGTGCTACGTGATCTACACGTCGGGGAGCACGGGGCGGCCCAAGGGCGTCGCCATGCATCACCGCGGCGTGATCAACTACGTCGAGTGGGGGATCCGCCACTACGGGGCTGATGCGGGCAGCGGCGCGCCCGTGTTCTCGTCGATGGCGGTGGACCTGACCATCACCAACCTCCTGCCGCTCTTCGCCGGGCACCCCGTGCGGATGCTGCCGGAGGAGAACGCGGTGGAAGCGCTGGCGCAGGTGATCCGGGAGCGGCCGGAGTTCGGGCTGATCAAGATCACCCCGACGCACCTGGCGCTCCTCACCCCGATGCTGACGCCGGAGGATGCGCGGGCGGCCGCGAAGACGCTGGTGATCGGCGCCGACTTCCTCCCCGCCGAGCCGACGGTCTGGTGGCAGGACAACGCCGCGAACGTTCGGCTGATGAACGAGTACGGGCCCACGGAGACGGTGGTCGGCTGCTCGGCGTACACGCTGCCGAACGGCGTGCATCGCAACGGCTCCGTGCCCGTGGGCGGGCCCATCCAGAACCTCACCTTCTACG